>NZ_JCBANA010000041.1:0-58777 GCF_059760725.1 Achromobacter sp. 1014246743 | reverse complement strand
GGGCGTCCCTGCCTTATCAGCGGCGGCTGATCAGCAAGCCGAGCAGCAGGCCGGTCACGCCTGCGATGCCGATGGCTTGCCAGGGATTGTCATGCACGTAGTCGTCGGTGGCGCGGGCGGCCTTGCGGCCGCGCTCGAGCACCGCGTCCTGGGCTTCGTAGAGGGCTTCGCGGGTGCGCTTGAGCGAGGTCATGGCGCGTTCGCGCAGTTCGGTGGCTTTGTCGCCCGTGCTGCTGGCGGCTTCGCGCAGCAGGCTTTCAGCGTCGTTCAGGCTGGTCTTGACACTGTCGATGAGTTTTTCTTTTGCGACTTCTTCGGATTTTCTCGTGGCCATGTTTGAGCTCCTGTTGTGTGTCTATGACGAAACCATCATACCAGCCGCCCCGCGAGGAGCATGGCCGGCTTGCTACCGTGTGCTACTTGATTTGCGTAATCTCAACGGCGGACTTGACACCGCCCTGGTCGATGTCCTGTTTCATGACCAGGTTGACCGCCGGGCAATACCAATCGGTGACGGTGGTGTTCATGCCCGGGATAGGAATGGTCAGGCCCTGGAAGGTGGCCATCGTGGGCTCGGAATTGCGCGAGTACGAAATGGGATGGCAGGACTGCTGGCCCAGCGCGGTGCTGATGGCGGTGGCACGCCCCACGCTCTTCTCGCCGATGCGCACCGTGGTGCTGGGCTGGCCGCCCACCGGCGCTTCCTTGCCGATTTTCAGACGAAACGACGAACCGGGCAGCTTCTGGCCGGGGTTCAGTTTGCCGTCATACGCGAACAGGCCCAGCATGCGCAGGTCGAACTGCCCTTCGGAGGGCTTGGGCGCTTCGCCGGCGGTGGCGTACTTGAGGAAAGTGGCCTGCCCGCCTTTGACCGTCATGAGGTAGTCGAGGTTGGACTTGCCCGGCGGCAGGCCCGCGTAGCTGAAACGGGCGACTCCCTGCACGCGGGCGCGGCAGTTATCGCCATTGCTTTTTGTAACCTCGGTGAAGGCCAGGTCGGCGCCCAGCGCGATGTTGCCCGAGCCGGTGAGCTGGACCGCGCCGCCGTCATGCATGAACTTCGCGTCGCACACGCCCGCCTGCGCCGCGCCGGCCGTGCCCAGCCCGCCAACCATCACTATCAGGGATGCCAATTTTCGCAAAGCCACAAGCCACTCCAGAAATCAGAAAACGCCCCCCGCTTTGCGCGGATGGCTGGCTTGATACTACACCGGTTGGCAAAAGCGCCGCATGACCGAACGTGTCAGGCAGGTCACGCTTTTCCCAGCCGGTCAGGCGGCAACGCGCGACGCCTCGGCCACGGCCGGCCCCTGCGCCTGGGGCGCCGGCACGCTGGCCAGGGCCGCGGGCTGGGTCCGTTCCGGATTGCCGTGGCGGCGGTGCAGGAAATCCACCACCCCGGCACGGCACGCCAGGTAGACCGGGTCATTGGCCAGCCGCACCCGGTCACGCGGCCGCGGCAAGGGCACGGGCAGGATTTCCCCGATGGTCGCTGCCGGCCCGTTGGTCAGCATGACGATGCGGTCCGACAGCAGCACGGCCTCGTCCACGTCGTGCGTGACCATGATGGTGGTGGTGCGCGTCTTTGCCACGATCTTGAGCAGCTCGTCCTGCAGATGCGCGCGGGTCAGCGCATCCAGGGCGCCGAACGGCTCGTCCATCAGCAGCACGCCGGGCTCGATCGCCAGGGCGCGGGCGATGCCCACGCGTTGCTTCATGCCGCCGGATATCTCGCGCGGCAGCTTGTTCTGGGCGGGCAGCAGCCCCACCAGGTCGAGCGCCGCGCGGGTGCGGTCAGCCAGCTGGGCGCGTTTTTCGGTGGCGCCGAAGACCCGCTCCACCGCCAGGTGCACGTTCTGGAAGCACGTCAGCCAGGGCAACAGCGAATGGTTCTGGAACACTACCGCACGGTCCGGGCCCGGTCCGGTGATCTCGCGCTCGGCGCACAGCAGCACACCGCTGGTGGGGCGGGTCAGGCCGGCGATCAGGTTCAGCAGGGTGGACTTGCCGCAGCCCGAGTGGCCGATCAGCGTGATGAATTCGCCCTGCTCCACGGTCAGGTCGATATCGCGCAGGGCCACGAAGGCACCCTTGCGGGTGGTGAAGGTCTGGCCCACGCGTTCGATGCGTACGAATTTCTTCATGGCGCTATTCCTCGGTATAGGTGAAGCGGCGGGCCAGCGCGACCAGCAGCGTTTCCAGGATCAGGCCGACGATGCCGATCACGAAAATGGCGATGACGATGTGTTCGACCTTCAGGTTGTTCCATTCGTCCCACAGCCAGAAGCCGATGCCGGTGCCGCCCGTCAGCATCTCGGCGGCCACGATCACCAGCCACGCGGTGCCGATCGACAACCGCACGCCGGTCAGCATGTAGGGCAGCACCGCCGGCAGCAGCACCTTGGTGGTGACCTTCCATTCCGACAGGTTCAGCACCCGCGCCACATTCAGGTAGTCCTGCGGCACGCGCGACACGCCGACGGCGGTGTTGATGATCATGGGCCAGATCGAACAGATGAAAATCGCCCAGATGGCCGCCGGGTTCGCGGCCTTGAACAGCAACAGGCCCAGCGGCAGCCACGCCAGCGGCGACACGGGTCGCAGCAGGCTCACGATGGGCGAAAACATGGCCCGCACCGGCCCATAGCGGCCGATGGCGAAGCCCACGGGAATGCCGATCAGCGCGGCCAGCCCGAAGCCGATGCCCACCCGCTGCAAGGACGCCAGCAAGTTCCAGCCGATGCCCTTGTCGTTCGGGCCATTGTCGTAGAACGGGTCGGCAAACAAGGCGACCGCCGCCTGCCAGGTCACCCCCGGCGTGGGAATCTCGGGAATGCGCATGGCGACCACCTGCCACACCAGCACGAAAAGCGCGAAGCCGGCCACCGGGCCGACCACGGCGCGCAGCGCGGCTTCCAGGTAGTCGCGCCCGGCGTCTGCCCAGAGCCTGGCGCGGGCGCCTGCGCCTGCCGTCGGGGCGGCCCCGGCCAAGGCGCTGCCGGCCATGGCCGCCCCCGCTGTGCCGCCCGCCAAGGCGCCCCCTTCCCTATTCGTCACGCTAGACATGGTGTTGCTCCTTATCGCAAACCGGCGCTCAGGCCCTGACCTTGAAACCGTCGGCGTAGGCCGCCGGATTGCTGCCGTCCCACACCACGCCGTCGATCAGCTTCGAACTGCGCGTCTCGCTGGCGGGCAGCGCAATGCCCGCGGCCTGGGCGGCCTGCTTGTAGATATCGATGCGGTTGACCTGGCGCGCCGTGGCCAGGTAGTCGGGATGGTCCTTGAGAAGGCCCCAGCGCTTGTGCTGGGTCAGGAACCACATGCCGTCGCTCAGGTACGGGAAGTTGGCCGCGCCATCGCCCGAGAAGCGCATCGCATGCTCGTCGTTCCACTGCTTGCCCAGGCCGTCTTCATACTGGCCCAGCATGCGGCCCACGATGGCGCTGGCGTCGGTGTTGACGTAGGACTTGGCGGCGATGGTCTCGGCGGTCTTCTGGCGGTTGGCGGGCGAGGCATCGATCCACTTGCCGGCTTCCAGGATGGCGGCGGTCACGGCGCGCGCCGTGTTGGGGTTGCGCGCCACGAAGTCGGCGCTGGTGCCCAGCACCTTTTCGGGGTGATCGGTCCAGATGGCCTGGGTGGTCACGGCCGTGAAGCCGATCTTGTCGAGGATGGCGCGGGCGCCCCACGGCTCGCCCACGCAATAGCCATCCATATTGCCCACGCGCATGTTGGCCACCATCTGCGGCGGCGGCACGGTGATGACCTTGGCGTCCTTCATCGGGTCGATGCCGTACGCGGCCAGCCAGTAATACAGCCACATCGCATGCGTGCCGGTCGGAAACGTCTGGGCGAAGGTGTATTCGCGCTTGTCGGACGCCATGACCTTGGCCAGCGATTCGCCATCGCGCGCGCCGGCTTGCAGCAGCTTGTTCGACAGCGTGATGGCCTGGCCGTTCTGGTTCAGGTTCATCAGCACGGCCATGTCCTTCTTCGCCCCGCCCACGCCCATCTGCACGCCATAGATCAGGCCGTACAGCACGTGGGCCATGTCCAGTTCGCCATTGAGCAGCTTGTCGCGCACCGCCGCCCACGACGCTTCCTTGGACGGCGTGATGGTGACGCCATGCTTCTTGTCGATGCCCAGCACCGAGGCCATGACGACCGAGGCGCAATCGGTCAGCGGAATGAAGCCGATCTTGACCTCGGGCTTCTCGGGCGCATCGCTGCCCGCCGCCCAGGCGCCGGCCCGCACCAGGGGATCGACCAGCGACAAAAGGCTGGCGCCCGCCACCGCGCGCGCGGTGCCCGCCAGCCATTGGCGGCGGCCGCTGCTGGCGGGACCGGCCGAAGCGGAAGCGGCGTCGGACAGAAGGGGTTTCACAGGCGTCTTCGGTTGCGTCATACGGGGCTCCTGGCAAAAAAAAACGTCCCGCGCGCCCTGCGGGAACAACCCGTCGGCGCTGCGGAACGTCGTTGTTCCCTGCCGCGAATCGCGGCGCTTGGCGTGGGCGGGCCGCACGCGGCGCCCCCATGAACCCTTAAGCAATCGCTGTGCCAGCCTGATTGCGCCGCTGCCTGGCCCACCGCCAGCCCGCGCCGATACTGGTTTTGCGGGCGGCAGGCGGCAAATCCGCGGCCGCCACGCAACGGGCCCGGCCGCCTCCGATGGTCCACTTTGGTGCAACACACCCTGCGGCGGCGCACCATCGACGTGCGGTTTTTCGCGCCGCGACCTGCCGTTGCCCGAGCCGAGCTCGCGCCCGGCGGCCGGCATGGAACTTGCGTCACTAGCCAGGCAGGCGCGCCCGACGGGCCTGCCAAATAAGTTATGGATATATGGATTCAAGAAATCAGAAGTTGTGGGGATGAAACCCCATCCCTATGATCGACTGACCTTCTGCCGGGTGCGCCCGAGGCTGCGTGATGAAGCTTTTCCCGATTTTTGCCGATCTGAAAGACCGGCCCGTGCTGGTCGTGGGCGGCGGCGCCGTGGCCGAGCGCAAGACGCTCGCCTTGCTGCAAGCGCACGCCGACGTGGCCGTCGGCGCGCCGGACCTGACCCCCGCCCTGGCGGATCTGCTGGCCCAGGGCCGCATCCGCCACCTGCCCGGCCCGTTCGACCCGGCGTGGCTCGACGGGGTGTGGCTGGTGGTTGCGGCCACCGACGACCGCAGCGTCAATGCCGCCGTGTCCGACGCCGCCCAGGCCCGCCGGATTTTCAGCAACGTGGTGGACGACCCCGAACTGTCGTCGTTCCAGGTCCCGTCCATCGTCGACCGCTCGCCGGTCATCGTCGCCATCTCGTCGTCCGGCGTGGCCCCGGTGCTGGCGCGGCGCCTGCGCGAACGCATCGAATCCCTGTTCGACCACACCCTGGGCCACCTGGCCGGGCTGGCCGAACGCTACCGCCAACGCATCCGCGCCGGCCACCCCGACCTGGGCGCGCGCCGCCGCTTCTATGACTGGCTGCTGGACGGCCCCGTAGCCGGCCTGCTGCGCCAGCAGCAGCCCGACGCGGCCGAGGCCGCCCTGGCGGCGGCGCTGGCCCAGCCGCTGGCGCCCGCCGAAGGCAGCGTGGTCCTGGTGGGCGCCGGCCCCGGCGACCCCGGCCTGTTGACACTGAAGGCGCTGCGCGCGCTGAACGAAGCCGACGTGATTCTGTACGACCGCCTGGTCAGCGATGACATCATGTCGCTGGCGCGCCGCGACGCCGAACGCGTTTCGGTGGGCAAGCTGCCCGGTGAAGACCACCACGCCACCCAGGCGCGCATTCACGCGCTGCTGGTCGAACACGCCCGCGCCGGCCGCAGGGTGGTGCGCCTGAAAGGCGGCGACGCGTTCATTTTCGGCCGGGGCGGCGAAGAACTGGAACACCTGCGCGCCCACGGCGTGCGCTACGAGGTCGTGCCCGGCATCACCGCCGCACTGGCCTGTGCGGCCTACGCCGGCATTCCGCTGACGCACCGCGAACATGCCCAGTCGGTTCGACTGGTGACGGCGCACTGCCGCGAAGACGAAGACAACCTGGATTGGCCGGCACTGGCCCGCGAAAAACAGACCCTGGCCTTCTATATGGGAGTGGGTCAGCTCGAATTGCTGACGCAGCGCCTGATACGCCACGGCCGTGCGCCGCAGACGCCGTTCGCACTGGTCGAAAACGGCAGCCGCCCCGAACAGCGGGTGCTGTCGGGTTCGTTGCAGGACTTGCCGCAACTGGCGCGCGCCCATGCCATCCGGTCCCCCGCCCTCTTGATCGTGGGCGAAGTGGCCGGACTGGCTCAGTCATTGCATTGGTTTGGCGAGCACCTGGAAGGGGCGCCGCAGCGGCTGGCGGCCTAGGGCCCCGTCCATGAAAGCGGGCCGGGGCCACGGCGAACGGGCCCCGGACAGACGGCATCAGTCCGTCTTTTGCGTGGTGCCGAAAATGCGGTCGCCCGCGTCACCCAGGCCCGGCATGATGTAGCCGTGCTCGTTCAGGCCGTCGTCGATGGACGCCGTGTAGATATGCACATCCGGGTGCTTGGACAGCACCGCGTCGATGCCGACCGGCGCGGCCACCAGCACCAGCGCACGAATTTCCTTGCAGCCGGCGCGCTTGAGCAGGTCGATCGCGGCGACCATCGAGCCGCCGGTCGCCAGCATCGGGTCGACGATCAGGGCCAGGCGCTGGTCCAGTTCACCCACCAGGCGTTCCAGGTAGGTGTGCGCTTCCAGGGTTTCTTCGTTGCGGGCCACGCCCACCACGCTGACCTTGGCGCCGGGGATCAGGCTGAGCACGCCGTCCAGCATGCCGATGCCGGCGCGCAGGATGGGCACCACGGTGACTTTCTTGCCGGCGATCTTCTCGACCTGCACCGAGCCACACCAGCCTTCGACGGTGGCGGGCGCCAGCGGCAGGTCCTTGGACGCCTCATAAGTGAGCAGCGCGCCCACTTCCTGCGACAGTTCACGGAAGCTCTTGGTACTGAGGTCGGCGCGACGCATGATCCCGAGCTTGTGGCGGATCAGCGGATGGCGGATTTCGTGCACGGGCATGTGCGTAAATCTCCAGAATTATTGATAGACAGGGTATTTCGCCTCAGGCGCCACCGCCACGCGGTGCACGCCAGAGAATCGTAATCGGTTTAAGGGAAAAGCGGCGGATGGGCGCGCCGCGACGCGCCCATCCTGCCCGCCCTATTGTTCGGCCAGCCAGGCGATCAGCGCGTCGTCGAACGCCCGCACGGCGCCCGCCTGTTCGTGGTTGACGATGCTGACCACGACAAAGCGCTTGCCGCTGGCGCCCAGCACGTAACCGGCGATCGAGCGCACGTCGCGCAGCGATCCGGTTTTCAGGTGGGCCATGCCGGCGGTGCCGTCGCCCTTCAGGCGGCGACGCACCGTGCCATCGACGCCGGCGATTGCCAAGGACGAAATGTACTCGGGCATGACCGGCGAATTCCAGGCCACGGTCAGCATCGACGCCAGACTGTCGGCCGACACCCGGGCCTCGCGCGACAGGCCGGCGCCGTTGTCGATCACCAGTTCCGGCATGTCCAGGCCCTGCCTGGCCAAGAGGCCCTTGGCCACGGTCTCGCTGCTGGCCACCGTAGCCGGCCGGCGGCCCCGCTCGGCGCCCAGGGTCAACAGCAAGGTGCGCGCCATGACGTTGTTGCTGCGCTTGTTGATCTGGCGGATCACTTCGGCCAGGGTCGGCGAATCATGCGAAGCCAGCACCACGGCATCGCCGGGCACCACGCCCGTGCGGACCTGGCCCTTGAAGGTGCCTCCCAGCTCCTTCCAGAGCATGCGGAAGACTTCGGTGGCGTAGTCGTTCTGCGACAGCGCCAGGCGGTACAGGCTGAATTCACCGCAGGATCCGGCCACCTTGCCGCTGACGCGCAGGGTCACGCCCTGCTGGGTGATGACGGGGTCGGTCTGGACCACCGGCGCGCCGGGGCATCGCACGTCGCTCCAGTCGACCTTGCCTTCGATCTTCAGGCCGGGCAGCGGCGGGTCGATCAGGGGCACCCATTTATTGGCGGCCGGATCGGGGCTGAACAGGATGCGCACGGCGCCAAAACCCACCATCAGCGCGTCGGGGCTGGCGTTATAGGCGCGGTCGGGCGCGCCGTCGAAGGCGCCGGGGTCGGTCGCCACCTGGCCGAAGATGCTGCGGTCGATCACCAGGTCATTGATCTGCTTGACCCCGCGCAGGCGCAATTCGCGCAGCAGCGCCCACAGGTCCTGCATCAGGAATTGCGGGTCGCCGCCAGCGCGCAGGTACAGCGGACCGGGCAACACGCCGCGGGCGTCCGGCCGCGCGCCCGGCTCGGTCATGAAATCGGTGCGCCAGACGTAATTGGGCCCCAGCTCGGACAGCGCGGCCCAGGTGGTGACCAGTTTCATCACCGATGCCGGGTTGCGGGCTTCCTTGGCGTTCAGGGTCGCCAGCCGCGGGCCGCCGACCTCTTGCACCACCAGGGACAGGGCGCTGTCGGGCAGCTTGGTGGCCTTCCAGGCGTTGACCACGCTGGGCGGCAGGCCGGGCACCTGCGCGCAGGCATTGCCCGCAGCCAGGGCCAGCAACCCGCCAGCCAGCCACCGCGCCGGCCCGCTCCACCGCTTTTTCCCTGATCCTGTCATGCCCTGTCCACCTGGTTGCCTGTCCCGCGAAACCGAGAGCATACAAAACCTGCGACGGTTACGGGTGGCGGTGGGTCGATGCCTCGCGCCAAGCCGCCCCGTTCGGGACGATTCCGCGGCATCCGGGCGGCCCGGGTCGCCGACCGGCCGGTCAACGGCAGGCAGCTACTGCAGTTTCCATTTGCCGCCCGCCACGGTCGCCATGACCAGTGCGCGCTCGTCCAGGCCGTTGTGGTCGGTGGCGCTCATGTTGACCACGCCAGTGGCCGTCGGCAGGTTCTTCACGTTTTCCAGCGCCTCACGCAGCGCCGCCCGGAATTCCGGCGTGCCCGGCTTGGCCGACTTGAGCGCCACGGGGATCGCCTGCTGCAACAACAAGCCCACGTCCCAGGTATAGGCGGCGAACAGGGACACGCTGCCCGGGCCGTTGGCCGCCTCGTACTTCTTGGCGAAGGCCTGCGCCGTGGCCTTGACCGGATGGCTCTCGGGCAGCAGGTCGGCCACCATCACCGGCCCCACCGGCACCCAGGCGCCATCGCAGGCCGCCCCGCACACCCGCAGGAAATCATTGTTGGCCACGCCGTGGTTGAAATAGATCTTGCCCGGGTAGCCACGCTCGCGCAGCGCCCGGGCCGGCATCGCGGCCGGCGTGCCGGACGCGCCCACCACCACCGCATCCGGGGCGGCGCCCACCAGCTTCAGGGTCTGCGCCACGGCCGAGGTGTCGGTGGGCGCGAAACTCTCGCGGCCCACGATCTCGATGCCGTGCTGCCTGGCCGCCTTTTCCACTTCCACCCAGAAGGTCTCGCCCAGGGCGTTGTTGAAGCCGATGAAGGCCAGCTTCTTGACGCCGTTGGCGGCGGCATGGCGGGCAATGCCCTCAGCCATCAGGGAATCGGAATGCGGCGTCTTGAAGACCCAGCGGCGCTTGTCGTCCACCGGGTCGATCAGACGGGCCGACGACGCCAGCGTGATCACCGGCGTGGCGCCGCTGGCCACGGTATCCAGCATGGCCATGGTGTTGGGGGTGGTGGTCGAGCCGACGATCAGGTCGACCTTGTTCTCGGAAATCAGCTTGTGCGAATTGCTGACCGCCCGGGTGGTGTCGGACGCGTCGTCCAGCACCATGTATTCCACTTTCACGCCGCCGATCTCGGTGGGCAGCAGGCTGATGGTGTTGCGTTCGGGAATGCCCAGCGAGGCCTGGGGGCCGGTGGTGGACAGGGTGGCGCCGATCTTCACCTGCGCCAGCGCGGGTGCGGCGGCCGCGACCAGCAGGGCCGCCAACGCGGCCTTCAATGTGCAACGGGGGGTCATGCGTCGTCTCCTTTGGGGTGCGGATATCGTTATGCGTCTTGCCGATCCGCTACGGCGTCAAAAGCGTTATACGACGGGAACCTCAGCCTGCGGCAGGAAAGCGCCCTTATGGAAAACCAGTGCTCCGCCGTCATCGTCCGGGGCGTGCAGGCGCAGCACTTCGCCGATCAGCACGGCGTGGTCGCCCACTTCCAGCACCTGGCGGGTGGCGCACTCGAAGCGCGCGGCGCAGGCATCGAACACGGGAATGCCGTCCTGCCCCACATACCAGTCCAGCCCGGCGTAACGATCGGCCACCGGCTGCGAAAATACGCGCGCCAGGTCGCGTTGCGGCGCCCCCAGCACATGGATGGCAAAGCCGCCCTGTGCCATGAAATCGGCGTAGTGCATGCTGGCGCGGCGCAGGCTCCAGAGCACCAGCGGCGGGTCCAGCGACACCGGGGCGAAGGAATTGACCGTCAGGCCGATGGGCCCCTGGGCGCCCGCGGCGGTCACGACCGTGACGCCGGTGGCATAGCGCCCCAGCGCCTGCCGCAGGCGCATCGGGCTGAGATCAAGGCTGGCGCAGGTCATGGAAGGCTCCGGCGGGTCGACGATGCGGGGCGGGCAGGACAGGACGGCGCGTGCCGGCAGGCAGGCACGCGTATTGCCGTCAGGCCGGCACGGCCGCGGAGGGGCGCACGCCCGACAGCGGCACGGCCTCGTCCATCAGGCGCTGCATCGAATCCAGCACCCGGTCCTGCGGCATCAGGCCGAAATTGTGCAGGCTCATCACATGGTCCAGGCCCATGTCCGCCAGCCGCGCCAGCTTGTCGGCCACGGTGCGGGGCGAACCGAACAGCGACAGGCCGCTGGCGATGATGTCGTCGTAGACCTGCCTGCGGGCATACAGGCGCGTTTCCACATACAGGTCGAAAGCGCGGGCGGCGCGTTCGCGGGCCTCGTCGTCGGTGGCTGCCACGTGGGTATGCAGCGCCACGGCCGCCATGCCGGACGCGTCCTCGATGCCGGCTTCGGCCAGGCCGCGGCGGTAGTCCTGCATCATCAGGCCGATCTCTTCGAAGTTGTCCACCGCCGCGTAAGGCACGAACAGCATGCGGCGCCCCTGGCGGCCCACGTGGTAGGCCGCCTCGCGGCGCAGGATGGCCACATAGACGGGCACCGGCTGCTGCACCGGCTGCACGTTCAGCCGGACCTCGCGGATGGTATTGAACTTGCCTTCGTGGCTGACCCGTTCGCCGGACAGCAGGCGCTCGACCAGCATCAGGTTTTCATCGAAGCGCTCGCGCTTGATGGCCGGGTCGACGTTGTAGCCCTCGAACTCGTGCTTCAGATAGCCCGACCCCACGCCCAGCGACAGCCTGCCTTGCGAAAGCTGGTCCACCAAGGCATAGTTTTCCGCCACCGTCAGGGGGTTGTGGAAGGTCAGGATCGAAATCGCGGTCCCCAGCCTCAGGCGCGTCGTCTGCTGCGACAGGGCCGCCAGGAACACCGCCGGATTGGGTACCGCGCCGTATTCATGAAAGTGATGCTCGGCCACCCAGAAGGTGTCGTACCCCCACTGTTCGGCCTGGCGGGCCTGCTCCAGCACCTGGCTGTACAACTGGCCCAGGCTGCGGGGCTGGTCGGGGTAATGGTCCTGTACCGAGAAGATGGACAGCTTCATGGGTTGTCTCCGTATTTGTCCGCGGCGGCGCGCTGATGTATTTTTTAGTGATACACGTATTCTAATAAGAGACGAACTGATGTCAACAGAGAGCAGCACCGGAATCCAGTCCGCCGAAATCGCCCTGGACGTCCTGACCCGGCTGGCCGAACTGGGCGGCGCCGTGTCGGTGTCGGAACTGGGCCGAAGCCTGGACATGCCGCGCGCCAAGGCGCACCGCTACCTGGTGTCGCTGGAACGGCGCGGCTACGTCGAGCAGGACCCTGCCAGCGCCCGCTACCGGCTGGGGCCCCAGGCCCTGCACACGGGCCTGGCGGCGCTGGCCGAGGTGGATTTCGTGAAGCTGGCGGCCGGTTGCCTGGAAGACCTGAGCGCCGCCATCGGCCAGACCGTCTTCATCTCCGTCTGGGGCCAGCACGGCCCCACCATCGTGCAGTGGCGCGACGCCCGCCTGCCCGTCACGGTGAACGTGCGGGTCGGCTCGGTGCTGCCGCTGCTCAACAGCGCCACCGGGCGCGTGTTCGCGGCCTGGCTGCCCGAAGCGCTGGCGCTGTCACGCGCCCTGGCGGAATGGGAGGCGGCGCAACGCCAGGGCGCCGACCCGGCGAGCCTGCTGGGCGATCCCGCCGGCCCGGACCTGCCGGCTGCCACCGTGGCGGACCCTGCCGGGGTCCTGCGGCGACGCTGGCTCGCCACCCGCGAACGCGGCTATGCCAGTGTCAGCGGCCATCTGCTGCACGGCATCGACTCGGCCGCGCTGCCGGTGCTGGACGCCCAGGGCCAACTGGCCGGGGCCATCACCGGCCTGGGCCTGCACGGCGGCTTCGACCTGTCGCCAGACGGCGCGCCGCTGCGCGCGCTGGCGGCGGCAGCGGCCGACTGCTCGCGCCGGTTGGGCTGGCGCGGCGGACGCTGAATCGGCCGTGCCCCGGCCCGGCCAGCCGCCCTTTTTCCCAGCCCCTTTACAATACCGAGTTGCCCCCGAGCCGGCCCCCGGGCCGGGCTCGTATTTTTGCCGCCCCATTGCCGGCGGCCCGGCGCCCTTGCTGCGACCCTCGCCACGCCCGCCCCCTGATACCGATATCCCGTGCACGCCCTTACCGTTTCCGACTTCGACTACGAGCTGCCCCCCGAGCTCATCGCGCAGACGCCCGCCGCCCAGCGCACGGGCAGCCGGCTGCTGCACCTGGACGGCGCCAGCCAGCTGCATGACCGCCGCTTCGCCGACCTGGAAGGGCTGCTGCGCCCCGGCGACCTGCTCGTGTTCAACGACACGCGCGTGATCAAGGCGCGCCTGGCCGGCCACAAGGCCACCGGCGGCAAGATCGAAGTCCTGGTCGAACGCATCACCGACACCAACCGCGCCCTGGCGCACGTGCGGGCCAGCAAATCGCCCGGCCCCGGCATGGTGCTGCGCCTGGCCGACGCCTTCGACGCCACCGTGCTGGGCCGCGAAGGCGAGCTGTTCGACATCCGCTTTCCCGGCCCCGTGCTGGACCTGCTGGACGCCCACGGCGCCACGCCGCTGCCGCCCTACATCACGCACGAAGCCGACGCCGGCGACGACGACCGCTACCAGACCGTCTACGCCCGCGAACCCGGCGCCGTCGCCGCCCCCACCGCCGGCCTGCACTTTGACCAGCCCACGCTCGACCGCCTGGCCGCGCTGGGCGTGGACCGCGCCTTCGTCACCCTGCACGTGGGCGCCGGCACCTTCCAGCCCGTGCGCGTGGACAACCTGGCCGACCACATCATGCACGCCGAGTGGTTCACCGTGCCGCAAGCCGCGGTGGACGCCATCGCCGCGGCCCGCGCCAAGGGCGGCCGCGTCATCGCGGTGGGCACCACCAGCGTGCGCGCCCTGGAATCCGCCGCCGCGCAGACCGAAGGCCGCACCGCCCCCGGGCTGCCACTGGCCGCGGCCCAGGGCGACACCCGCCTGTTCATCACCCCCGGCTACCAGTACCGCGTCGTCGACGCCCTGGTCACCAACTTCCACCTGCCCCAGTCGACCTTGCTGATGCTGGTGTCGGCGCTGGCCGGCGTCGAGCCGATCCGCCGCGCCTATGCCCACGCCGTGGCCCAGCGCTACCGCTTCTTCAGCTATGGCGACGCCATGTTCATCGAATCCCCTGCCCCATGACCGGACTGAATTTCGAACTGCTCGCCACCGATGGCGGCGCCCGCCGCGGCCGCATCACGCTGAACCACGGCGTGGTGGAAACGCCCATCTTCATGCCCGTGGGCACCTATGGCAGCGTCAAGGCCATGATGCCGCACGAGCTCAAGGAAATCGGCTCGCAGATCGTGCTGGGCAACACCTTCCACCTGTGGCTGCGCCCGGGCACGGAAATCATGGAAAAGCACGGCGGCCTGCATGGCTTCATGCAGTGGGACAAGCCCATCCTGACGGATTCGGGCGGCTTTCAGGTGTTCAGCCTGCAAGGCATGCGCAAGATCACCGAGGAAGGCGTCAAGTTCGCCTCGCCCATCGATGGCGCGCGCCTGTTCCTGACACCCGAAGAATCCATGCGCATCCAGCGTTCGCTCAATTCGGACATCGTCATGGTGTTCGACGAGTGCACGCCGTATGAAATCGACGGCCGGCCCGCCACCGTCGAAGAGGCCGCCCGGTCCATGCGCATGTCGCTGCGCTGGGCGCGCCGTTCGCGCGAGGAATTCGACCGCCTGGAAAACCCGAACGCGCTGTTCGGCATCGTCCAGGGCGGCATGTACGAGGCGCTGCGCGACGAGTCCCTGGCCGGCCTGCAGGACATCGGCTTTCATGGCTACGCCATCGGCGGCCTGTCGGTGGGCGAGCCCAAGGAAGACATGATGCGCATCCTGGCGCATGTCACGCCCAAGCTGCCGGCCCAGGCGCCGCGCTACCTGATGGGCGTGGGCACGCCGGAAGACCTGGTCGAGGGCGTGAGCCGCGGCGTGGACATGTTCGACTGCGTCATGCCGACCCGCAACGCGCGCAACGGCTGGCTGTTCACCCGCTTTGGCGACGTCAAGATCCGCAACGCCAAGTACCGCGACGACACCCGCCCGCTGGACCCCAGCTGCGAATGCCACACCTGCGCGCACTTTTCGCGCGCCTACCTGCACCACCTGCAGCGCGCCAACGAAATCACCGGCGCGCGCCTGAACACCCTGCACAACCTGCACTTCTACCTGACCATCATGAAGGAAATGCGGGAAGCCATCGCCGAAGGCCGCTTCGACGCCTGGCGCGCCCAATTTGCCGCCGATCGGGCGCGCGGGGTGGAATAGGGCCGCCGGCGCAGGTCGGCGACCCTAGTGAAAACCACGAGGCCATGGGGGCTTTTTATTTGGCGATCCGCCCCCATCACTGCGCACAGGCCGTGACAGGTAGCCGGGAATAACCTCGCTACAATAGTCGGCTTGCCCTATCCATGGCTCGCGCGGGGATGGGCGCAGAACAAGATCGACGACAGCTCGATACAAACAAACCCAAACAGACTATACGCAGGAGAATTACATGTCCGCTATCGATACCGCCAGCCTCGTCGTGGCCCAGGCAGCCCCCGAAGGCAACGCGCTGATGGGCATGCTGCCCATCATCCTGATGTTCGTGATCCTCTACTTCCTGATGATCCGTCCCCAGATGAAGCGCCAGAAGGAACACCGCAATCTGATCGCCGCCCTCGCCAAGGGCGACGAAGTCGTCACCGCCGGCGGCATGCTGGGCAAGGTCACCAAGGTGAACGACAGCTACGTTACCGTCGAAGTGTCCGAACTGGCCGACAAGCCGGTCGAGATCATCATGCAGAAGTCGTCGGTCTCGACCGTTCTGCCCAAGGGAACCATCAAGGCCCTGTAAGCGTCCCATAGGAGCGCCGCCGGGCCCCAGGGTTCGGCGGCGCCGCTCCGCCGCCCGCCGCGCCCGTCGCCCGGGCGGCCCTTTCATCACTCTTACATGAAGTAGCCGGCAATGAACCGCTATCCCCTCTGGAAGTACATTACGGTCCTGATTGCGGTCTTTATTGGCCTGCTCTATACGCTTCCCAATTTCTACGGCGAGTCCCCCGCCGTCCAGGTTTCCAGCGCCAAGGCCACCATCAAGGTGGATACGGCCATGCTGAGCCGGGTCGAGCAGGTACTTGCCGATGCCAAGATCCCCAACGAAGGGGTGTACTACGAACAGAATGGCACGCTCGGCACCGTGCGCGCCCGCTTCACGTCGACCGACCTGCAACTGCAGGCGCGCGACCTGATCGACAAGTCCCTCAATACCATCCCGGGCGACCCCCACTACACCGTGGCGCTGAACCTGTTGCCCGCGTCGCCCACCTGGATGCGCGCGATGGGCTGGTTCGCCCCCAAGCCCATGTACCTGGGCCTGGACCTGCGCGGCGGCGTGCACTTCCTGCTGCAAGTGGACATGCAGGGCGCCCTGACCGCCCGCTACGATTCCCTGGCCGCCGACGTGCGCTCGGTGCTGCGCGACCAGAAGGTCAACGTGGCCGGCGTCGAACGCTCGGGCATGGGCGTGGCCGCCACCTTCGCCAACTCGCAGGACCGCGACCGCGCCATCTCGACGCTGCGCACCCGCCTGCCTGACCTGGAATTCACCGAAAGCGAAGAAAACGGCAAGCTGCTGCTGCTCGGCGCGCTGAACCCGGCCGCGGTCACCCGCGTGCAGGACTCGGCCCTGAAGCAGAACATCAACACGCTGCACAACCGGATCAACGAACTGGGCGTGGCCGAACCGGTCATCCAGCAACAGGGTTCGGACCGCATCGTGGTGCAGCTGCCCGGCGTGCAGGACGTGGCCAAGGCCAAGGAACTGCTGGGCCGCACCGCCACGCTGGAAATCCGCATGGTCGACGACTCCCCCGCCGCGCAAGCCGCGCTGCTGGGCGGCTCGGTGCCCTTCGGCCTGGAACGCTATTCCGACCGTGACGGTCGCCCCATCCTGGTGCGCCGCCAGGTCATCCTGACCGGTGAAAACCTGCAGGATGCCCAGCCCGGCCGCGACTCGCAGACCCAGCAGGCCGCCGTGCACCTGACGCTCGATTCCAAGGGCGCCCGCATCTTCCGCGACGTCACCCGCGACAACATCAACAAGCGCATGGCCATCCTGCTGTTCGAGAACGGCAAGGGCGAAGTCGTGACGGCCCCGGTCATCCGCAGCGAAATCGCCGGCGGCCAGGTGCAGATCTCGGGCAGCATGAGCTCGGAAGAAGCCGCCGACACTGCCCTGCTGCTGCGCGCCGGCGCGCTGGCCGCACCGATGTCGATCATCGAAGAACGCACCATCGGCCCGAGCCTGGGCGCCGACAACATCTCGAAGGGCTTCCATTCGACGCTGTACGGCTTCCTGGCCATCGCCGTCTTCATCATCCTCTACTACCACCTGTTCGGCGTGTTCTCCACCGTCGGCCTGACCCTGAACGTGCTGCTGCTGCTGGCCCTGCTCTCGATGCTGCAGGCCACGCTGACGCTGCCGGGCATCGCGGCTATCGCGCTGACACTGGGCATGGCCATCGACTCGAACGTGCTGATCAACGAGCGGATACGGGAAGAACTGCGCGCCGGGGCGTCGCCACAACAGGCGATCCACCAAGGGTTCGAACGCGCGTGGGGCACCATTCTCGACTCCAACCTCACCACGCTGATTGTCGGCCTGGCCCTGCTGGCATTCGGTTCCGGTCCCATCCGCGGCTTCGCGGTGGTGCATTGCCTGGGCATCCTGACCTCGATGTTCTCGTCCGTCGTGGGCGTGCGCGCGCTGGCCAACCTCTGGTATGGCCGCAAGAAGAAGCTCACGTCGATTTCCATCGGCGAAGTCTGGAAGCCGAAGACCAACTGAACATGAGTGCGGGCGGCCACGCCGCCCGCCACCGACAAGCCAGGGCAAAAAATGGAATTTTTCCGGATTCACCGCACCATCCCGTTCATGCGCCACGCGCTGGTGCTGAACATCATCAGCCTCGTCACCTTCGTGGCGGCGGTCTTCTTCATTCTCACGCGCGGCTTTCACCTGTCGATCGAATTCACCGGCGGCACGGTCATGGAAGTCAACTACGCCCAGACGGCGCAGCTTGAAAACGTACGCGGCGTGGTCTCCAAGCTGGGCTACACCGACTTCCAGGTGCAGAACTTCGGCACCTCGCACGACGTCATGATCCGCCTGCCCCTGCAGGAAGGCCAGACGTCCGCCACCCAGAGCGAAACCGTCATGGCCGCCCTGAAGACCGCGGACCAGGGCGTGGAATTGCGCCGGGTCGAGTTCGTGGGCCCGCAGGTGGGCCAGGAACTGCTGCACAACGGCCTGATGGCGCTGCTGGTCGTGGTCATCGGCATCATGGTGTACCTGGGCTTTCGCTTCGAATGGAAGTTCGCCGTCGCCGGCGTGATCGCCAACCTGCACGACGTGGTGATCATCCTGGGCTTCTTCGCCTTTTTCCAGTGGGAATTCTCGCTGTCGGTGCTGGCGGGCGTGCTGGCGGTGCTGGGCTACTCGGTGAACGAATCCGTGGTCATCATGGACCGGATCCGCGAGAACTTCCGCAAGTACCGCAAGGCGGACGTGCACGAGGTCATCAACAGCGCCATCACGCAGACCATCTCGCGCACCATCATCACCCACGGCTCGACCCAGATGATGGTGCTGGCCATGCTGTTCTTCGGCGGCCCCACCCTGCACTACTTCGCCATGGCCCTGACCATCGGCATCTGGTTCGGCATCTACTCGTCGGTGTTCGTCGCCGCCGCGCTGGCCATGTGGATGGGCGTCAAGCGCGAAGACCTGGTCAAGCCGGTCAAGAAAGAAGGCGAAGAAGGCGAAACCGCCTGATCTTTCGCCCTCGCCAGAAAAACCCGTCGCATTGCGGCGGGTTTTTTTATTTCACCACGACTGACGTAGCCGGGATGATGCAGAGAATGCCCCCTGATGACACGAGGGAAAGGACATTCCTACGCACCCACCGGTGTTCCCTTCTGCGCTTCGTCGAGCAGCCATTGACCAAAGGCTTGTATTGGCGCTCTGCTCAATCCGATGGGCTCGGGGAGGATGAGGCAGAAGGTCTTGGAAGTGGTTTTCCCCTCTGGCCAGGGGGCGACCAGGTTTCCTCGCGCCAGTTCGGTTTCAACGTAGAGGCGCGGCACTAGCGCAACACCGAGGCCGGCCAACGCGGCTTCTATCAACATTCCGTGAAGATCGTAGCGTGCACCCATTGCAGGATGGGTCAACGGGATTCCCGTCTCCTGGGAGTAGTGTTGCCACGCTTCAGGATTCTGTCGTCGGTGCAGGCGCGGTAATTCGTCCAGTGCGGCGGATCGTTCGTGCCCTGCCAGCAGTCCAGGATGGCAAACCGGAACCAGCACTTCATGCAAAAGGGGCTGAGTTCGCATGCCCGCCCAAGCTGGATGCTCGAAATGGATTGCAGCATCGAATCCGCTCCCAGCCAGGACGAAGGGGTCCATGCGCTCGGCCAAATGCACAGTGATGTTCGGGTGCTTTTGCTGGAATCGTGCCAAGCGAGGGATGAGCCATCGCATCGCGAAAGTCGGGATGGTGGCGATGTCCAGGCTCGCGCCGTCGTTCGGCTGCCCCATCAGGTACTGACTGTCCCGATCCAGGCGGTCAAGCGATTCGCGAACTTGGGCCGCGTAGCGCTCCCCGTTGGGCAGGAGTCGGACACGATTGCCGACACGCTCGAACAGCGTGACGCCGAGGAAGGCTTCCAGCCGACCGATCTGGCGACTGATGGCTCCTTCAGTCAGAGACAGTTCCTCTGCCGCGCGCGCGAAGCTGCCATGGCGCGCAGCTGCCTCGAATGCCGTCAGTGCCGTGCTGCTGGGGATCTTCTTTCGCATGAACATTCCTGGTTGGACGCGAGCGTTCGGTTTAGCTTGATTTTTTATCACTGAAGAATACCGAAAAATCGCTTTATCCACTAAATACCAAGCCCTACCATGATCAAACATCAACCAATAGGACCGAACGCGCGAGCGTTTCGGTGATGAGTGATCCCATGATCTATACCGTCGAGTGCAGCTATGCCGACCCAGCCAGCGAAGCAGCGTGGAATGATTTCTACAGCCAGGACAAACTGCCCGCGCTCATTTCAGTAAGCGGGTTCCATACCTCGCAGCGATTCAAGGCGTTGAACGCTGGTTGCCCCGTCTACCTTGCCATGCATTCGATCGACGGCCTGGCTGTCCTGCAGGGCGATGAGTACCGCCAGAGGGGCGGCGGCAACTTCGCACGCTGGCAGCAGAACATTACCGATTGGCACCGAAATCTTTACGGCGGCCTTGAACGTGCGCCTGCCATCGGCGAAGGCGACCATCTCATGGTGAGCGCAGTCGGCCCCGAGCCACTCATCGAAATGGGACTCACGCCTGCGCAGATCTGGGCCGTCGCATTGGAGAAGTGTCCTGAAAACAGGTGGCTGGCGAAGCTGGATAGCTCCATCAGTCTTGGTGCAGATACCCTTCCAAAGGGCGTGCACCGCTATGCCCCGATGACCGCGCAGTTGACGAATGGCAGGGGCGCAGTGCCGCAAACGCAAGGGCAAATCCGACATGCCTAACCTGACGATCTTCATCCAGGCGGAAATGATGCCGCGCGAAGCGAATCTGGCGGAGCTCACTGAAGAATGCACTCGGCTTTGCACGGACGTCCTCCAGGCAGCGTTGGACAACGTGCATGTCATCTATGTCTGCGCTCGCCAAGGACGCGGGCATCCTGCTTATGTGGAAATCAGGTACCGCCGAGAGCCATTCAGAACGCCCTCGGTCATGAACGCCTTCACGGCGGGATTGGATGAGGCCGTGACGCGCCATACCGGGCTCACGGCGCGCATCCGTTGCTTCGGCTATTCGCCCCCCGCCATCTATGCGCGGAACTGACGACGCGCAAGGAGTGCCGCAATGAACGACATGAAATTTCCAAGCCAGCAGATCGGCGAGTTTTCGATTACCGCCATCAGTGACGGATACCTTTGCGCAAGTCTGGATCTTCTCTCCAACATCGATCCTGCGCAGGCGTCCAGGTTGCAGCAGGACGCCGGCGTGAGCGCCCCCTCCTCGATCCACATCAACTGTTACCTGGTCCGTGGAATGGGCCGCACGATCCTCATCGATGCGGGGGCGGGCGGTTTCAAGCAGTGGGGCGGCAAGCTAAAGGCGAATCTCGCGCTTGCTGGCGTGCAACCCGCTGACATTGACACCATTCTTCTGACCCATGCACATCCCGACCATGTTGGGGGGCTGCTTGACTCGTCAGGGCAAGCAGCCTTTCCCGATGCAGAGTTGGTCGTCCACCAGCGTGAGGTTTCTTTCTGGGAGGACGATGGCAATCTCGGTCGAGCGAGTGAGCGTGCGCGTGGCAACTTTCTGTTTGCTCGGAAGGTGTTCGATCGGTATCGGGAGAAGACACGCACGTTTACCGCTAGCGACGTGCTCCCTGGCATTCGTGCGGTGCCCCTTCTGGGGCACACCGCAGGACACTCCGGGTATCGCCTCGATTCCAATGGTCGCAGCCTGCTGGTCTGGGGGGATATCGTTCATTTCCCCCACATCCAGATTGCTCGTCCCGACGTCTCCATCGCGTTCGACCAAGATCCGCTTCTTTCCGCCGAAACACGGTCAAAGATGTTGGATTTTGTCAGCTCGGACAAGATCCTCGTCGCCGGCATGCACCTTGGCGAACTCGGATTCGGGCACATCAAGCGCAAAGGTACGCGCTACGAGATTTTCTATGAGGCTTAGCAGCCGGTAGAGATCTTCTGGACCAGCCAGCAGTGGGAAATGAGATCAACGATCCCACGGCGCTGGCTGCCAGCGATCAAACAGAAAGTATGCCTTTCGTCATCTACATCTTCACGCTATGCGCGTTCGCCCTCGGCTTTACCGAGTTCGTCACGATCGGCCTGGTGTCCACCATTTCCGCGGATCTGCATGCCAGCGTCAGCCAGGTCGGCACGGCGGTCACGGCCTATGCGCTGGGCGCAGTGATTGGTGCGCCGGGTCTGACCGCACTGGCGATCCGCTGGCCGCGCAAGCGGCTACTGCTGGTGGCAATGGGGCTGTTCACGCTGGGCAACGCAGTCGTCAGCCTGTCCGACGCACTGACGCCCATGCTGATGGCACGTTTCGCCTCGGGCCTGGGCCATGGGGTATTTCTCGCCGTAGCCTCCAGCGTGGCAACCCAACTGGCGGGGCGGCATCGGCGCCGTCGTTGCCGTGGATGGTGCTGATGACGGGCCTGCTGGGTTCGCTGCTGGGCGGCGTCAGTCTGGAAATGACGGGCCTGGCCAATACCGCTGGGTCGGTGCGATGGCCGTGGGACTGGGAATCGCCTGGCTGCTCTGGCAGATGCAGCGTCCCGCGTTCCTGGGCGCAGGACTTCATGGCTAGGTGAATGAGGGGGCCTGACCGGAACAGAAGTCATGCCGAACGTCGGTACGCTGAATGTCTTGTACGATCTTGGCTTGAATGATGCGACCGCGCTAACCGCCAAGGCAGACTTCCCCCGCCCCGCTGCAGAGGTATGGATGCGCCGGGATTCGATACCATAGGCGTCCATGAAACCCGTCATTGATCATCTTGTCGTCGCTGCCGCCGACCTGGCCAGCGGCACGCGCTACGTGGCCGACCTGCTGGGCATCACGCCCACGGGCGGCGGAGCGCATCCGCGCATGGGCACCCATAACCGGGTGCTGGGCATGGCCGACGGCGTATACCTGGAAGTGATCGCCATTGATCCGGACGCACCCGCGCCCGAGCGGCCCCGCTGGTTTGGGCTGGACCAGCCCGCCATGCGCGCACGCCTGGCCGAAGGCCCCTTCCTGGCGCACTGGGCCGCGCGCATCCAGGCGCCCGATGACCTGACCGATTGGCAAGCTCGTCATCCGGACCGCCTCGCGCCCGCCATTGCCATGACGCGCGGCGACCTGCGTTGGCGGCTCACAGTGCCTGACGACGGCAGCCTGCCGGCCTGGCGCGAAAACGGCCTGGCCGCCGGCGACGGCCTTCTGCCCACCCTGATCCAATGGGACGTGAATGCCTATCCCGCCGTCAGCCTGCCGCGCCAGCCGCTCACGCTGCGATCGCTTACCGGCACTCATCCGCGCGCAGCGCTGCTGCGCCAAGGGCTGGCGTGGCTGGGCGCGGATCATCTGATCACTGTCGAGCAGGCCGACGGTCCGCCGCGCCTTGCCGCCACGATCGACACGGCCCTGGGTACGAAAACCCTGACCTGAACACGACCGAAGCTACGGCCTGACGCCGCCACGGCCCGATTGAACGGGCTTGAGGCCGACCGCCAGCCTCGATTACACGAAGCCCCCCCGGAGACACCCCATGACCGCCCCCATCAAGCGCTTTGACGACGAACCCTACCTGCAGCACTGCGAGGCCACGGTCACCGCCGTCACCCCCGAAGGCATCGAACTGGACCAGACCGTCTGCTACGCCCGCAGCGGCGGCCAGGCCGGCGACAGCGGCACGCTGACCTTGCCGGACGGCCAGGTGCTGGCGCTGGCCGACACGGTCTACGCCGATGATCGCAGCCGCATCCTGCACGTGCCCGTCGAAGGCGGCGCACAGCCGCAAGTGGGCGACCGCGTCACCGTCGCCATCGACTGGGCGCGCCGCCACAAGCTGATGCGCCTGCATACCTGTCTGCATTTGCTGGGGTCGCTGGTGCCGGCGCCCGTCACCGGCTGCAGCATCTCGCCCGACTCGGCACGCATCGACTTCGACCTGCCCGAATCCACGCTGGACAAGACCGACCTGACCGAACGCCTGAACGCGCTGATCAACGCCCGCACCGACGTGGCCGTCAACGCCATCACGTCCGAGGAACTGGCCGCCCAGCCCGACCTGGTGCGCACGGTGGGCGCCGCCCCGCCCGCCGGCACCGCCCGCATCCGCATCATCGAGATCCCCGGCGTGGACCGCCAGCCTTGCGGCGGCACGCACGTGGCCAACACGGGCGAAATCGGCCCCATCACGGTAACCAAGATCGAAAAGAAAAGCCGCACCAACCGGCGCGTGGTCGTGGCATTCGCCTAGGCTTTTTTCCACCAGCGCCACGGCGCGCGCAGCGGCCACTGGTAGCGGCTGCTCAGGATGCGCGGGGCCAGCAGGTGCCCGACGGCGATGGCGATGCCGGCGGCGGTCATGACGTCGGACAGGTAGTGGTCCAGGTTGACCAGGCGGCTGACGGCGACCAGCGCTCCCAGCGACAGGAACGCCCAGCGCCAGCGCGGCGCCAGGATGCCCAGCACCACGGCCACGGCAAAGGCCGCGTAGGTGTGGCTGGACGGAAAGGAATTGAACTGCTGGGCGCGCGAGAACGACTCGCCCAGCCCGTAGATGCCTTTTTCGAAGAACAGCTCGGGCCGGGCCCGCGCCACCGAGCGCTTGAGGATCAGCACGATCAGCCCGCCCACCGCCATGGTGGACAGCATCAGCAGGCTGCCGCGCGCCATGCTGGCAAAGCTCATGCGCACCGGGTTGCGCCAGCCGCGCGCCAGGCCGACCAGGCCCACGATATAGAACGCCAGCGCCACGCCGATGTAGCGGCCGCTTTCGCCCAGTTCGCCGATCCATTCGAACGATTGGTTGACGCCGTCGCTGACCGACTGCCGGATCCAGATCGCCAGCGGCAGGTCGATCCACAGGGCGCTGGCACCGGAGGCCAGCGCCAGCAACAGGCCCGCGGCCAACCACGCGCGGGTAGACAGCGGATTGCGGAATTCGTCCGCCGCGGCAGCCGGGGCAGCGGCCGCAGGCGCACCCACGGGAGGCATGAGAGGGTTCGGCGTCATCGGACCGGAGGCGTAAAGATAATTATTATCGGAAAGGGAATCGGCGAAGGCCAGCTATCGTAACGGCCCCGGGTGACCAATCCAAGAAGGAAATTTGCAGCAAGGGGTAAAATTCCGCCTTTCCCTTCTTCAGCCCCCGGGATCTACACCCGTCACGGCGACCAACATGCAAGAAACTTCCCTCAAGCGCGCGCACGCCGCGCCCGACGGCGCCCCCGCCGCCGCCCTGTCCCCCGATGCCGCCAGCGGCGCGCCCCGCAAGCTGTACATCCGCACCTTCGGCTGCCAGATGAACGAGTACGACTCGGACAAGATGGCCGACGTGCTGCGCGGCGACCAGGGGCTGGAACTGACCGACAACCCGGAAGACGCCGACGTCATCCTGTTCAACACCTGTTCGGTACGCGAAAAGGCCCAGGAAAAGGTCTTCTCCGATCTGGGCCGCGTGCAGCACCTGAAAAAGACCAATCCGAACCTGGTGATCGGCGTGGGCGGCTGTGTGGCCAGCCAGGAAGGCGAGGCCATCGTCAAGCGCGCGCCCTATGTGGACGTGGTGTTCGGCCCGCAGACCCTGCACCGCCTGCCCGACCTGATCAAGCGCCGCCGCGAACAAGGCCGTTCGCAGGTCGACATCAGCTTCCCGGAAATCGAGAAGTTCGACAACATGTCGCCCCCGCGCGTCGACGGCGCCACCGCCTTCGTGTCCATCATGGAAGGCTGTAGCAAGTACTGCAGCTTCTGCGTCGTGCCCTACACGCGCGGCGAAGAAGTCTCGCGCCCGTTCGACGACGTGCTGATCGAAGTGGCCGACCTGGCCGACCAGGGCGTCAAGGAAGTGACGCTGCTGGGCCAGAACGTTAACGCCTACCGCGGCCGCATGGCCGACAGCGACGAGATCGCCGATTTCGCCATGCTGCTGGAATACGTGCACGAGATCCCCGGCATCGAACGCATCCGCTACACGACCTCGCACCCCAAGGAAATGACCCAGCGCATGGTGGACGCCTACGCCCGCCTGCCCAAGCTGGTGTCGTTCTTGCACCTGCCGGTGCAGGCCGGCAGCGACCGCGTGCTGGCGGCCATGAAGCGCGGCTACACCACGCTGGAATTCAAATCGGTGGTGCGGCGCCTGCGCGCGGCGCGCCCCGACCTCACGCTGTCGTCGGACTTCATCGTCGGCTTCCCGGGCGAGACCGAGGAAGACTTCGAAAAGACCATGAAGCTGATCGAGGACGTGGGCTTTGATACCTCGTTCTCGTTCGTCTACTCGCGCCGTCCCGGCACGCCGGCGGCCGACCTGCACGACGACACGCCGCAAGACGTGAAGCTGCGCCGCCTGCAGCGCCTGCAGGCGCTGATCAACGAGCAGGCGGCCACCATCGCCCGCAACATGGTCGGCACGCGCCAGCGCCTGCTGGTCGAAGGCCCCTCGCGCCGCGATCCCAACGAACTGATGGGCCGCACCGAGAACAACCGCATCGTCAATTTCGCCGCGCCCGCGCGGCTCATCGGACAAATGGTCGACGTCATCATCACCGAAGCGCACACCAATTCGCTGCGCGCCCGGGTGGCTGACGTCGACCGCGATCCCCAAGAGGCCGAATGACCACTTCCCGCCCCCGCGCCCGCCGCAGCATGCCCGCCATCGTCACCCTGGACGGCGACAACACCCACCTGGCCAATCTGTGCGGCCCGCTGGACGAAAACCTGCGCCAACTGGCCGACGGCATGGGCGTGAAGCTGTCGCGCCGCGGCAGCCGCGTCACCATCGAAGGCGAACGCGCCGAGCTGGCCGGACGCGTCCTGCGGCGCTTTCACGAGCAGGCCGTGCACCGCGCCCTGTCGGTCGACGACATCCAGCTGGGGCTGGTCGAAATCGGCGTGGGCCGCCAGGAAGACAAGCTGCAGGAATCGCCGGCCCACGAGGCCGACCCGCTGCCCGCGCTGGACGACGAAAGCGACGGCATCGCCCTGCGCACCAAGCGCAGCGACCTGCGCCCGCGCACGCCGCGCCAGCGCGACTACCTGAACAACATCCTCAAGCACGACATCACCTTCGGCGTGGGGCCGGCCGGCACCGGCAAGACCTGGCTGGCGGTGGCCTGCGCCATCGACGCGATGGAACGCGACACCGTGCAGCGCCTCGTGCTGACGCGCCCGGCGGTCGAGGCTGGCGAACGCCTGGGTTTCCTGCCCGGCGACCTGGCGCAGAAGGTCGACCCCTACCTGCGCCCGCTGTACGACGCGCTGTACGACCTGATGGGCTTTGAAAAGGTGCAGCGCCTGTTCGAGAAGCAGACCATCGAGATCGCGCCGCTGGCCTACATGCGCGGCCGCACGCTGAACCACGCCTTCGTCATCCTGGACGAGGCGCAGAACACCACGCCGGAACAGATGAAAATGTTCCTGACCCGCATCGGCTTCGGCAGCAAGGCCGTCATCACCGGCGACCCCTCGCAGGTGGACCTGCCACGCGGGCAGGACAGCGGCCTGGCGCACGCGGTCAAGGTGCTGCATGACGTACAGGGCATCGCCACCACCCGTTTCACCAGCCGGGACGTGGTGCGCCACCCCCTGGTGGCCCGCATCGTCGACGCCTACGACCGCGCTTCCGAAAATGACGCCTGAGCTGTCCCTTTCCGTCCAGTACGGGGTCGAAGAACCCCGCCTGCCCCGCTGGCGCCTGCGCCGCTGGGCCGAGCGGGCGCTGGCCGCCGCAGCCGAAGACGGCCTGGTCCAGTTCTCGGCCGCCGAACTCAGCCTGCGGCTGGTGGGCGCCGCCGAGGGCCGCCGCCTGAATCGCGATTTCCGCCAGCGCGACTACGCCACCAACGTGCTGACGTTCGAGTACGGCGTGGACCCGCTGGGCGTGGCGCGTGGCGATATCGTGATGTGCGTGCCGGTGCTGGTGCGCGAGGCCCGTGAACAGCGCAAGGCGCTGCTGGACCACGCCGCCCACCTGACCCTGCACGGCGTGCTGCATTCGCTGGGCTACGACCACATCAAGGCGCGCGATGCCCGCCGCATGGAAGCGCTGGAAACCGCCACGCTGGCCCGCATGGGCATCGCCGATCCCTATCTGCCCGTCTGATTCCGCGGCCTGGGGTCAACCCTGACAAATCGGCGCGAAATGGCGTCCTACAAGGCGCAGATCGCGTCGGTTACCCCTATTTTCGAGGCTCGCGTTACAAATCGGACACCAGATTCGGTTATGCTGGCCCCTCCATAACTTGTCCTCCCGGACGATGTCTGACCCTTACCCTGCTCCCGAAGCGACGCCTGTTCGCTCAGCCAAACCCGCCACCAAATCCCTTCTAGACCGCCTGCTTTCCCTTGTGCGCCGCGAGCCCGAGGACCGTGAAGGCATCAAGGCCATCCTGGAAGCCGCCCACGACCGCAACCTGCTGGACGCGGAGTCCTACAAGATGATCAAGGGCGCGCTGGCCGTGTCCGAGGGCACCGTCGGCGACATCATGGTTCCGCGTTCGCGCATGGACCTGCTCGACGTCACGCAGCCCATCCCTTACCTGGTGGCCTCGGTGATCGAAACCGCGCATTCGCGGTTCCCCGTGTACGAAGGCGACCGCGACAACATCATCGGCATCCTGCTGGCCAAAGACCTGCTGCGCTGCATGCTGGAACCCGGCATCGAAGTGCGCACGCTGGTGCGCCCGGCCGTGTTCATTCCCGAATCCAAGCGCCTGAACGTGCTGCTGCACGAGTTTCGCGCCAGCCGCAACCACCAGGCCATCGTCATCGACGAGCACGGCGGCATCTCCGGCCTGGTCACGATGGAAGACGTGCTCGAACAGATCGTCGGGGACATCGAAGACGAATTCGACGAAACCGAAGAAGACTCGATCTTCCCCGAGGGCGAAAACCAGTGGCGCGTGCTTGCCGCTACCGACATCTCGCACTTCAACGAGGTGTTCGGCTGCCAACTGCCCGACGATGAATACGACAGCGTCGGCGGCTGGATGGGCGGCCAACTGGGCCGCATCCCGCGCCGTGGCGACACCGCCGAATTCGACGGCCTGAAGCTGGAAGTGGCCCGCGGCGACGCGCGCCGCGCCATCTGGCTGCGCGTCAAGCGCAACGCCGCCGCGCACAACGCCTCCCCCGCCGACAACGCATGACCCGCAGCACTCGCAGCCGGCTCCTGCGCGGCGCCGCCGGCCTGACGCTGGCGGGCGCCGTCCATGCCCTGACCTTCGCACCCGGCCCGCTGCCCGATTGGGCGTTGGCCATCACGCAGATCCTGGCGCTGGCGATAGCCGCCCGCGTCACCCTGTACGCCCCGACGGCCCGCCAGGCCTGGACGCGCGGCTGGTGGTTCAGCTTCGTGACGTACGCGCTGGGCCTGTACTGGATCTTCATCAGCCTGCACCGCTACGGCGACCTGGCCGCGCCGTTGGCCGTAGCCGCCGTGCTGGCGTTGTCGGCCTTCCTGGCGCTGTTTCCCGCCACGGCCGGCGCGCTGGCGCGCCGCTATGTGCCGCTGGCACACGATTCCACGCCTGCGCGTGTGCTGTCCGGCACGCTGGCCTGGGGCGCGCTATGGGCCGGCTTCGAATGGGTCCGCGCGGTGCTGCTCACCGGCTTTCCGTGGCTGAATATCGGCTATGCCCAGGTCGACAGCCCCATCGCCGGCTGGGCGCCGCTGCTGGGCGTGCACGGCATGGCGTTCGTGTCGGCGTTCGCCGCCGCCGCCATCGCCAGCCTGTGGCGTCAGGCGAGCGACCGCAAGCAGGCCCGCGACGGCCGCCGTGCGCTGGCCGCCGGCGTGGCGCTGGCGCTGGTGGCCGCGGGCTGGCCGCTGTCGCGCATCGATTGGTCCGCCCCCAGCGGCGAGCCGCTGAACGTGCGCCTGGTCCAGGGCAACATCGGGCAATCGCAGAAATTCGACCCCGCGCTGCTGGATCAAAGCATCCGGCGCCACCTGGAACTGGCGGCCTTGCCGCCCGCGCCGGGCGTGCCCGCGCCGCAGATGATCATCCTGCCGGAAACGGTGATGCCGGTCTTCCAGGACCAGCTCGATCCTCGCATCTGGGACGTCTGGCGGCAGGTGGCGGCGCGGCAGAACGCCGTGATCGCGATGGGCGTGCCGGTGCACGACGTGGTAGCCGGCCGTGACCGCTACACCAACAGCGTGCTGGGCTTTGACGGCCAGACGCCGGCCACGCAGCTGGTGGGCGGCGCCACCGCCATGCGCTACGACAAGCGCCATCTGGTGCCCTGGGGCGAATACGTGCCGCCGGGCTTTCACTGGTTCGTCGACATGCTGAACATCCCGCTGGGCGACTTCGACCGCGGCCCCGCGCGCCAGACCCCATTCGCCGTGGGGGGGCAGCACATCGCCTTCAACATCTGCTACGAAGACCTGTTCGGCCCCGACCTGCTGCCCGCGCTGCAGCCGGGTCCCAACGGTGAACCGGGCGCGACCATCCTGGTCAACGTCAGCAACCTGGGCTGGTTCGGTGATTCCTGGGCCTTGCGCCAGCACTTGCAGATCGGACGCCTGCGCACCCTCGAAACCGCCCGCCCCATGCTGACCGCCACCAACACCGGCATTACCGCGGCCATCGACGCCAAGGGCCATGTCGCGGCCCAGTTGGCACCGTTGCAGCCGGGCGTGCTGCCGGTCGTGGTGCAGGGCATGGCGGGGCTGACGCCTTACGCGCGCTTTGGCGACAAGTCGGCGCTGGCGCTGATCGGCCTGGCGCTGATCGCCGCCTTCGGCAGCGGCCGCCGCACGCGGCGCGCCTGACGCCACCGCGGCGTTCGTCCGTCTTCGCTGACAGGCCCGGCACCGCCCGGGCCCAGCGCGCCCTTCACGCAAACAGATTGGCCGGCAAGGCGCCGCTGTCGTCTTCCGGACGCAGCGGCCCGAAGCCCGCGCCGGTCAGTTCGATGGCATTGGCGATACGCGCCATGTCGTCGGTATCCAGTTCCAGTTCGGCGGCCCCCACCACGCCATCGACCTGCGCCGCGCTGCGCGCCCCGACGATGGCGCCCGTGACGCCCGGCCACGCCAGCGTCCAGGCGATGGCCACGGCAGCCTGCGTGGCGCCGTGGCGTTCGGCAATGGGCTTCAAGGCTTCGGCCAGGGCCAGGTTGCGCGACAGATTGGGCGCCTTGAACTCGGCGTTGCGCGAACGCCAATCGTCCTGGCGCAGGGCCTGTGCGCGCTCGGCGGTGAAGCCGCCGCTGAGCAATCCCGATTGCATCGGGCTGTAGACGATGACGCCGGTGCCGTTCTGCGCGCACCAGGGAATCACGTCGGCGGCGGCGCCGCGCTGGATGGCGGAAAACGGCGGTTGCAGCGAATCCACGTGGCCCAGCGCTTCTGCGTCCTGCAATTGCGCCAGGTTGTGGTTCGACAAGCCCACCGCGCGCACCTTGCCCGCCTGCTTGAGGTCGAGCAGTTCCTGCCAATAGGCTTCGAGCGGCGTGCCGTCGCCGGCCGGCCAGTGCATCTGGTAGAGATCGATGCGCTCGACGCCCAGGCGGCGCAGCGAGCCTTCGATTTCGCGACGGATGCTGGCCGGCGCACCGTTGCGGCGCGGCGTCGCCTGGCGCTGGTCGGCGGACCACGTCAGGCCGCACTTGGTGAACACATAGGGCCGTTCGCCCGGGCTCATCTGCGCCAGCGCGCGCCCCACGATTTCCTCGGAATGCCCCAGCCCGTAGACCGCGGCGGTATCGATCCAGTTGATGCCGCGGTCGACCGCCAGGCGGATGGCCGCGATCGAATCCGTGTCGTCCTGCGGCCCCCAGCCGATCGCCCAATCATTGCCGCCCATGGCCCATGCGCCCAACCCGATGCGGGTGATGGACATGTCGCTGCGCCCCAACGGACGCGTCGGAAAAGAAGTCGTTGTGCTCATGCGAAAAAAATCTCCTGCCGGCAAGACATCATGGCGGGCCGGACACCGCTGGCCCCTGGCATCCACGATAGCACTCAGCCAAGCCGTTGATTTTCCGGCGATCCTGTCGGCGAGCGCCGGCTTTTCCGAACGCGGCGGGCAAGCGCTGATGCGCATGGTTCGGGGCCTCGCGGGCGTTCATGCGTCCCCTTGAATCAAAAAACCCCTCAACTTTTTCATTTTTTGCATCACACTGACTTGCACACCCAATTTAGTTCGTGCATAATCTCGTTTCTTCGCCAACGGCACTAAATAAAACCGGCAACGAACCACGAAAAACGGCACTGAAAAGCGCCAGAAATCGTGAAAACGTTGAAGGATTTTAGAGCCGGTTGTGACCAGGGGGTATAGCTCAGCTGGGAGAGCGCTTGCATGGCATGCAAGAGGTCAGCGGTTCGATCCCGCTTACCTCCACCAGTCCAAAGCGAAGAAGTTTGTGCAGGTCCAAGTCCCCTTCGTCTAGAGGCCTAGGACATCACCCTTTCACGGTGAGTACAGGGGTTCGAATCCCCTAGGGGACGCCAGTCTTACTGGCAGCAGTATGTGAATGCAGTTGAAGTGTCACAGTAGTTGAGTATGCCGCTGCGGAGCGGTAGTTCAGTTGGTTAGAATACCGGCCTGTCACGCCGGGGGTCGCGGGTTCGAGTCCCGTCCGCTCCGCCAAGTTTGCTCTACGCAGTGCCGTTCAAGAGCTCCGTTCCGGGAGCTTTTTGCATTTATAAGGTGTAAGCCTTGTTGTTTGAAAGTGGAAACAGCAGGGACTTCTGGGGGGTATAGCTCAGCTGGGAGAGCGCTTGCATGGCATGCAAGAGGTCAGCGGTTCGATCCCGCTTACCTCCACCAGTAAAGCAGTTCGCAGTACAGTAGTTCCGTTCAGGTCCCCTTCGTCTAGAGGCCTAGGACATCACCCTTTCACGGTGAGTACAGGGGTTCGAATCCCCTAGGGGACGCCAGTTCGCTCTGGCATGTTTGACCAAGCTGCCTGACAAGCAGTGTGTTGCGCAAGTCGAGTACGCCGCTGCGGAGCGGTAGTTCAGTTGGTTAGAATACCGGCCTGTCACGCCGGGGGTCGCGGGTTCGAGCCCCGTCCGCTCCGCCAAGCACTTTGTGCTTGTCTCGCATCGCGAGACCCAGTTGTTCCGCAGGGGTACCCCTGCAATGCGCCAGAAGGCGCCCGCCAAAAGCTCCGGATTCCGGAGCTTTTTTGTTTGCTGCGGCCGATGGCCCTGCACCCTTTCCCTTGTGTGTCTCGTCCGTTTATCCTCTGGACAGGCTGGCCTTGCCAACGCATCCTGTGCGCTTGTGCCAGCCAAGCAAAGAGGCTTACGTGACCGCAAGCAATGCCGCTCCTCACGCGCACCGCCAACACCTGCAACGCATCATCGCAGGCCTGAACGAAGGCATCATCCTGATCGAGCCCGACGGCGCCATCGCCTGGGCCAACGACAGCGCCCTGACGCTGCACGGCGTCGACACCCTGCAAGGCCTGGGCCAGACGCCCGCCGGCTACCGCAAACGCTTCGCGCTGACCTACCGCAATCATCACCGCGTACCCGCCCGGCACTATCCGCTGGACCGCCTGGCCGCAGCCGACCCGTTCGACGACCTGCAATTGGACCTGACGCGCAGGGACGACGCCGATTTCCTGCGCAACATCCGGGCGCGCGGCCTCTTGCTCGAAGGCGACGGCAGCGACTATCGCGTACTGATCCTGGACGACCAGACCGGGCAGTTCAATGCCGAACAGCGCTTCGAACGCACCTTCGGCGCCAACCCGGCCCCGGCCCTGATCTGCCGGCTGTCCGACCTGCGTTACGTGAAAGTGAACCAGGGTTTCCTGGACATGACCGGCCTGACCCGCGATGCGGTGCTGGGCAAGTCCGCCTACGAACTGGACGTGCTCGACGGCGGCGACAACAAGGACGACGCGGTGGCCAAGCTGAATGCGGGCCTGACCATCACCCAGCGCGAAGGCGTGCTGAGGCTCACCGACGGCGGCGCCAAGTTCGTCATCGTGGCTGGCCAGCCGATCGACATGCATGACGAGCCCTGCATGCTGTTCACCTTCATCGACCTGGAAAAGCGCAAGCGCGCCGAAGAGGCGCTGCAACAGAGCGAAGAGCGCTTTTCCAAGGCGTTCCGCCTGGCGCCCGTGCCCATGGCGCTGTGCGAAGGCGAGTCGCTGCGCGCACTGGACATCAACGACGCCTTTGCCCTGGTCACCGGCACATCCTCCGCGGACGCCGCCGGCCAGGAACTGACGGCGCTGGGGCTGCGCCCCTTCGAAGGCATGGCCGAGAGCCTGGCCCGCGGCGAAAGCGTGCGCAACCGCGACGCCAAGCTGGTCGCGGCCGATGGCAGCGAACTGGACTGCCTGGTATCGGCCGAGCCAGTCATGATCAGCGACGAGCGCCGCGTGCTGCTGGTGATGCAGGACATCAGCGAGCGCAAGCGCAACGAGACCGAGCTGCTGACCGCGATCGAAGCGGTGATGCAGGACACCTCTTGGTTCAGCCGCGGCATCATCGAAAAGCTGGCGCAGTTGCGAGCGCCTGCCCCCGCCGCCCGCGACGTGGCCGAACTGGCGCAATTGACCTCGCGCGAACGCGAGGTGCTCAGCCTGCTGTGCCAGGGGCTCGATGACGACGGCATTGCCAAGCATCTGCGGCTGTCACGCAATACGGTGCGCAATCACGTGGCGACCATCTACAGCAAGATCGGCGTGCACCGGCGCAGCGCGGCCATCGTCTGGGCGCGCGACCGCGGCATTACCGGCTACGAAAAGCCCCGCCCGCGGAGCAAAGCGGGCAAGGCCTGAGCCCATTCAGCCAGAACTTACAAATTGAATCAAAATAATCGAGGGGTGCGCCTGCGCGAAGATGCCGCCGCGTTCGCGCCGGCACCCCCGCAAAAAGCGCCATCCCCATCAAAAACGGGGCGAACGCTCTGCTAAAAAACAGAACCGACGCCAGATTGCGCAAACCCTGCGCAGCTTCTTACGATCCGCCGATCAAGCCGCCGTCCCCCGGCGAGCGGCGCGATCCCCGCAAGCCCCTCTGGAGAGTCCGTTCATGCAGACCGCCTACGTCCCCGTTCCCAAGCCGTCCAAGACGCTGCCCCCGCCCGCCTGGAGCCGCGAGGCCGTGATGGCGCTCTACGCGCTGCCGTTCATGGACCTGGTGCACCGCGCACAACAGACGCACCGCGCCCACTTCGACCCGAACGGCATCCAGCTGTCCAGCCTGCTGTCGATCAAGACCGGCGGCTGTCCCGAAGATTGCGGCTACTGCTCGCAGTCCTCGCGCTACGACACGGGCCTGGAAGCGGAAAAGCTGATGCCGCTTGACGAGGTGCTGGCCGCGGCTCGCGCCGCGCAGGCCGGCGGCGCACAGCGCTTCTGCATGGGCGCCGCCTGGCGCAGCCCCAAGCCGCACCACCTGGAAGCCGTGGCGGAGATGGTCAGCGCGGTCAAGGCGCTGGGCCTGGAAACCTGCGTCACGCTGGGCATGCTGCGCGAAGGCCAGGCCGAACAGCTCAAGGACGCGGGGTTGGACTACTACAACCACAACCTGGACACGTCGCCGGAGTTCTACGGCAAGATCGTCACCACCCGCACCTACCAGGACCGCCTGGACACGCTGGAACGCGTGCGCGGCGCAGGCATCAACGTCTGCTGCGGCGGCATCGTCGGCATGGGCGAGTCGCGCCAGGAGCGCGCCGGCCTGATCGCGCAGTTGGCCAACATGGAGCCCTACCCCGAGTCGGTGCCGATCAACAATCTGATGCGGGTCGAAGGCACGCCGCTGGCCGACGTCGAGGCGCTTGACCCGTTCGAGTTCGTGCGCACCATCGCGGTGGCGCGCATCACGATGCCGCGCGCCATGGTGCGCCTGTCGGCCGGCCGCGAAGCCATGGACGACGCGATGCAGGCGCTGTGCTTCATGGCAGGCGCCAATTCGATGTTCTACGGCGACGTGCTGCTGACCACGGGCAATCCGCGCATGGAGGCCGACCAGCGCCTGCTGCAACGCCTGGGCATGCGCATCGACGCGGGCACGCATAACCACTCGCACGCGCACCAGGACCTGCACGCGGCCCCTGCCCACACGCATTCCCATGACTGCGCCCACCCCGGCGCGCACGACGCCCCGGCATGCCGCTGACGCCGGGCCTGTTCTACCTGCTGGCCAGCGTGGCCTGCAGCGTCGGCGTGGCCGCGCTGCTCAAGCTGGCGCGGCGCTGGCAGGTGGACGTGCGCCAGGCCGTCCTGGCGAACTACGCCGTGGCCGCCCTGCTCTCCTGGCTGGTGCTGCGGCCCGACCCGGCCGCGTTGCTGACGCCGCAGACGCCGTGGCGGGTGCTGGCGGCACTGGGCATACTGCTGCCCAGCGGCTTCATGGCGATGGCGCTGGCCGTGCGCCACGCCGGCGTGGTGCGCAGCGACGCGGCACAGCGGCTGTCGCTGTTCATTCCGCTGCTGGCGGCGTTCCTGCTGTTCGGCGAGCCCGTCACCGCCCGCAAGCTGGGCGCGATCGCACTGGCGTTCGGCGCGTTGTTCTTCCTGCTGCGCCGGACGACAGCCAGGGCCGACGCACCGGCATCGAGCATGGCCGACCGTCACGCCCTGTGGCTGTGGCCGCTGGCGGTGTGGGTAGCCTATGGCCTGGTGGACATCCTGTTCAAGCAGATGGCGCGCGCCGGCACGGCGTTCGCGGGCGGCCTGCTGTTGGCCTTCACGCTGGCGGGTGTGCTGACGCTGGCCTACCTGCTGTGGCGCCGCGTGGCCTGGGCGCCGCGCCATCTGGTGGCGGGCGTGGCGCTGGGCGGGCTGAACTTCGCCAACATCCTGACCTATATCCGCGCCCACCAGGCGCTGCCCGAGCATCCTGCGCTGGTGTTCGCGTCCATGAACATGGGGGTGATCACGCTGGGCACGCTGGTCGGCGCCCTGGTGTTTCGCGAGCCGCTGAGCCGCTGGAACGGCCTGGGGCTGGCGCTGGCATTGGCGGCCATCGTGCTGATGGCCCCCTGGTGACGTGCGGTGCTGGCGGTCAGGATGCGCTGGAGTGTAGCGGTCCTGGCTGGACCCGCGCCGGGTCCTGAATACCGGCACGGCCCCGCCTGGCTCACGTGCCAGTGCGCTGGCCCCGCGCGGCCTCGGCCTGATCCCGTTCGGCGTCGCTGGCATCCGGCTCCTGCGCAGGCGTCGGCGCGGGGTTCGAGACCACGCCGGCAATCGGAGGCAATGCGGCAGCGGGTTCGACCGGGTCGGCTGCGGGGTCGGCAGCCAGTTCCACGGCAGGTTGCGCTGCCGATTCGCCGGTCCCCGCGTCGGCCGCCGGCTCGGTGATGGGGGGATCGACCGCCCCTGCCCCTTCGACCGGCGCGGCCGCCGCCGACGGATCGGGCTGGACCATTTCGATATTGAGGTCGTTTTCGACGTCGACCCGCGGATCGAGCACCGCGGCGGCGGGCGAGCTTTGCAGCGTGTCCGGCATAGGCACGAAGTGCACCGGGGCCTCGTCGACCTGGTGCGCGCCGGTGACGCGGGTGGGCCGCACCTGCCACACCAGGATCAGGGCGCAGGCGGAGATGAAGACGTAGTACATGCTGGGCCCGGCCAGCGACATCAACAGGCCCGCGATCATGGGGCCGACACAGGCGCCCACGCCGTAGGTCATGAGCAGGACGGCCGACAGGCTGACGCGGCGCTCGGATTCGACGTGGTCGTTGGCAAAGGCGGCGCCCAGGGGGTACAGGGTGAACTGCAGGATGCCGAAGATGCAGGACATGGCCACCAGGGCCCAATACGGCAAGGTCAGCCAGCCCCACATGACGGTGGGCAGCACGACGAGCAACAGGGCGTTGAAGCGGATCAGGCCGGCGCGGTTGATGCGGTCGGACAGCCAGCCCATGGGCCACTGCGACAAGAGACCGGCGGTGACGGCGGCGGCGACGAAGATGGCGGCTTGCGAGGTGGACAGGCCATGCTTGGCGCCGTACACGGCGGCCAGGCCGTAGAAGGCGCCGGACAGGTTGCCGGCCACGAACAGCACGGTCATGGACAGCGGCACGCGCCGCAGGAAGAAGCGGATGTCGAGCGGGGCCGGCAGCGGCGTGGGCGGGTGCGAGCGCGCGGTGACGGCAATGGGCACGAGGCACAGCACCAGGCACATGGCCACCAGGGTGAGGGGCCGCAGGTCGAGCGTGGCATAGGCGGTGAGGGCCAGCTGGCCCAGCACGGTGCCCAGGCCGGACACCACCATGTAGACGGAGAAGACGCGTCCGCGCTGGTGGTTTTCGGTCTGTTCGTTGAGCCAGCTTTCGATGACCATGAATTCGGTCACCATGACGATGCCCGAGATGACGCGGAACACCAGCCACAGCGGCATGGAATCGACCAGCGTCTGGGCCAGGATCATGCTGGTGGCAATGGCCGCACAGGCGACGAAGGCGCGGATGTGGCCGACGCGGATGATGAGTTTGTGCCCCAGCCGGGCGCCGCAAACCAGTCCCAGGTAGTAGCCGGCGATGAGGGTGCCGATCCAGATTTCGCTGACGGACTGCGCAGTGAGCCTCAACCCCATGTAGGTGTTGAAGAGACCGGTGCCGATGAGCATCAGCAAGGTCGCGAAATACAGCGAGGAAAACGAGGAGAGGGTAGCGAGCATGGCGTTGGGCAACCGCTGCTGGCGGTAGCGCGGCGAGCCGCCGGAGCGGCCCGCGCGTTAAGCAGTGAAACGAGACGACGCGGGGAACATCAGACCTGCGACAGCAGGGTGGCGGCGTCGCTGACTTCGAACTTGCCAGGGCCTTCGATGTTCAGCTGCTTGACCACGCCGTCGACGATGAGGGCGGAGTAGCGCTGCGAGCGCACGCCCATGCCGCGCTGGATGAGGTCGAGTTCCAGGCCCAGGGCCTTGGTCCACAGGGCGGAACCGTCGGCGAGCATGCGAACCTTGCCTTCGGTCTTTTGTTCACGGCCCCAGGCGCCCATGACGAAGGCGTCGTTGACGGACACGCACCAGATTTCGTCGACGCCTTTGGCCTTGAGGGCGGCGGCTTGCTCGACGTAGCCCGGCAGGTGCTTGGCGGAGCAGGTGGGGGTGAAGGCGCCGGGCAAGGCGAACAGGGCGATGGTCTTGCCACGGGTCAGGTCGGCGACCTGGAAGGCGTTGGGGCCGAGGGAGCAGCCTTCGCTTTCGGTTTCGATGAATTCGGTCAGGGTGCCATCGGGCACGCGGTCGCCGACTTTGATGGTCATGGGGAGATCTCCAGTAGGTGATGGGGGTGTTGCATTGGGGCAAGGCGCCCCACACCCGCCATCATAGTTCCTGCGCGCAGAGGCTGCAGGCGGGTTGGGCTGAATGAGAAAAAAAGAAGCACAGTCTGAAACGACTCCACACGCTGGATGAAACTGCATGCAACGTGCATCGTTGCCATAATGTGACTGTGATCAATGGCCCTGGCGCGCTGCCGCGCGGGGGCGCTTTGTGGAGGGATATCGATGCGTAAGTTGCTGATCGGCCTGGCCTGGATGATGGCCGCGGCCACCTCGGCCTGGGCCGCTCCGGATGCGGCGGAGCAGGCGCAATTTGAATCGTTCGTGGTGGCGGCGGGCGCGTCCAACGGCGCCGCCCGGGCTTGCGGGGCGTCTGAACCGGACCTGGCGCAGCACGAGGCAACGTCCCGCAAGAACCTTGAGCGCTATGCCAAGGAATATGGGTTTTCTGCTTCGGGGTACGACGGGCTTTATCAGAAGGGGCTTTCTGATGGGACGACGATGATGGAAGAAATGAAACGCTCGGGGGTGGATGGTTGCCGGGGGGTGCTCGGCAGCTTTCAGAATGAGCGGGTGATTTCCTATGAGGATATGAAGGCGGCTCTGGCTGAGGTCAGTGATGGGTTGCCTGGGGAGAGTGCTGAGAAGTAGAGGTGTTTTTGCTGGCTTCGGGCTGATTTCTTATGCCGCCCGGAGCGCCGGGGGCAGGCGGTGGGCGGGGCTACGATTGCGGTCCGGAGCCTTCGCTCCGGACTGCCCCTTCGTCATCCTCGTACGCCTTCGGCTCCCTACGGATTCCCTCGGGCGCATCTACACGCCCCGCCCACCGCCTGCCCCCGACGCTCCGGGCTCCGTTGTCTCGGGTTTGGGCGCTGCTCAAACACGAGGCAGGCTTCATGGATCGCAGTCTTTATGCAGGCTAATGGGATCAGCGCGGTATTGAAGGCCGGCTTTCTTTCCGACTGAGTGGATCTTCGCCGCGGCCTTGCAGAGCGGCCACAGTACCTTCGCGCACACTTCCCCGCAATCGCGAAGCGCCAGCGTCACGACGCAGCACGATGCGTAAGCCGGGGCCGGCTGCCCGCGCAGCCGGTTTCGGCGGGCGACGCAAACCTCGCCCCTCCCCTCCGGCCTGGCGGCCTCACATCAGCCGCTACTGCCAGCCCCTGGCGGCGGGGTTGCTCGGGGGGCGCAACCTCGATGCGCCCGAGGGAATCCGTAGGGAGCCGAAGGCGTACGAGGATGACGCAGGGGCAGTCCGGAGCGAAGGCTCCGGACCGCAATCGTGGGCGCGCCCCCCGAGCAACCCCGCCGCCAGGGGCGACCTACGAAGCACACCTCCAAGCATTAAACCAATCTACACGCCCAGTCCGTTCTGCTTGAACCAATCGAGCATTCTTTGCCACGCCTGTTCGGCCTCCACCTTTCGGTAACTCGGCCGGTAGTCGGCGTGGAAGGCGTGCGGGGCTTCGGGGTAGACGTCGATGCGCGAGGCCTTGGCGGCGGCGGGGCCCTTCGCGAGTTCGATGCGCATCTTGTCGACGTCGGTCAGGGGGATGCCGGCGTCCTTGCCGCCGTAGGCGCCCAGGACGGGGGCCTTGAGGTCGTTGACCAGACTCAGGACGGACTTGGGCTCGAGGTCGCTGGGCTCGCCGCCCAATTGGCCGTAGAAGGCGGCGCCGGCTTTGAGCTTGGGGTTGTGGGCGGCGTAGAGCCAGACCTGGCGGCCGCCCCAGCAGAAGCCGACGATGCCGAGCTTGTCGGCGCTGCCGCCGTTGGCGGCGGCCCAGGCGGTGGTGGCGTCGAGGTCGGCCTGGACCTGTTTGTCGGGGACCTTGCTGATGATCTCGGCTTGCAGCTTGGGGATTTCGGTGTATTTGGAGGGGTCGCCCTGGCGGGCGAAGAGTTCGGGGGCGATGGCCAGGTAGCCCAGGTGGGCCAGGCGGCGGCAGACGTCCTGGATGTATTCGTGGACGCCGAAGATTTCGGAGATGACCAGGACGGTGGGCAGGTTTTTCTTGCCGGCGGGGGCGGCGCGGTAGGCCGGCATCTTGCCGTCGGGGGTGGGGATGTCGACCTTGCCGGCGGTGAGGCCGTTGGCGTCGGTGTGGATGGCGGTCTGGGCGACGGCGGGGCCGGCGGCCAGGGAGAAACCGGCGGCGACGGTGGTGGCGATGAAGCCTCGCCGGTTCAGTCGCAGGGGCGGCAGCAGGCTGTCGAAGTGGGCGTCCTGGTCTTTCATCATGAATCTCCGGGCAAAGGGCGGGCTGCCGGACGCCCGCTGTCTTGGCTGGGCGTCGCGGCGGACCGTCGGGTTTACTTCAGGGAGAAGTCCACGCGCGAGGGCTGGCCCTCGTCTTTGATGCCATCGGCGTTCAGTTGCGGGGCAACGATGAACACGCGATCCGCGAGTCCTTCCTGGGCTTGCAGCTTTTCATAGACCGCTTGCGCGCGGGCGTCGGCCAGTTGGCGCAACTGTTCGTCGCCGACCTGGGCGACGCTGCGCAGCATCTCCTCCATTTCTGCCGGCGGCACGGACTTGGCCATGCCGATGAAATTGCGGGGCTTGTCCTTGATGTCGGTGTCGTCGTAGACCTTTTCAAGGTATTTGGTGCGTTCGGCGCCGGATACCTCGACGCCGGCGGGGTCGGGCTTTTTGCCGCGGGGGGCGACGTCGCGGGCCTTGGCGGCGCGGATCTTGGCGTCGACCCAGGCTTGGCGCAGGCCGTCCATGTCGGTCTTGGGATCGGCGCGGCCGCTCAGGTCCATCTTGAGCGCGGGGCGGTCGGCCAGGGCCTTGGTGAGGGTTTCGATGCGCTGGAGCGAGTCTTCGGTGAGCGCGGCGCTGCCCGGGGCGAATTCGACGTAGGACAGTTCTTCGCCGCCGCCAAAGGCGGATGCGAGCAGGCTGAAGGGCGAGGTGACGGCTTTGACGACGAGGTTGAGCAGCACGCGCACGACGATGCCACCGACGGAGAATTCGGGATCGTCCAGCGAGCCGGAGATGGGCAGGTTGATGTCGATGTTGCCGCGCGAGTCCTTGAGCAGGGCCACGGCCAGCAGCACGGGCAGCTTGGTGGCGTCGGGGCTGTTGGTCTTGTCGCCGAAGGTGAGCTGGTTCAGCACGACGTGGTTGGTGGCGAGCAGCGCGCGGTCCTTGATCTTGTATTCCAGGTCGACGGAGAGCTTGCCGCGCTTGATGGGGTAGCCGACGTATTTGGCCGAATAGGTGTTGAAGCGCGGCAGGTCGACGCCCTTGGCAGTGGCCTTCAGGTCCAGCGTCAGGAACTTGGCGAAGGGCTGCACGATGCCGCTGATGGAAAGCGGCGCGGTGGTGTAGACGCGGCCAGTGACCTTGACCTTGGCGGGCTGCGGGTTGGTGGACGAGACGGCGGTGATGGAACCGTCGATGCTGGAGAGCTCGGCGACGTAGTTGGGTTTGACGAAGCGGTCCGTGAAGGTCATGCGGCCGCGTGACAGGGTGACGCTGTTGAGCGAGATGTCGGGCATGCCGCCGCCCTTGGCGCTGGGTGCGGCGGCCGCCGCGGCGGCGGGCGGCGCGGCGTTGCGGCCGGGGGTCTGGGTGTCCTGGGTGATGGAGCCGCCGGCCTGGCCGGGCGCGGCGACGAGGTCCATGACGTTCAGGCGGCCCTGGGCGTTGAGCAGGATGCGACCGTAGAAATCGTCGAGCGCGATGTCGCCCAGGGCGGCGCCGATCTTGTCACCGGCCACCGAGATGTTCATGCCCGAGAAGGCCAGGCGTTTCCAGTTCAGGAAGTCGTCTTTGTTGACGCGGTCCTGCAGGTCGACGTCGGTGATGTCGATGCCGCCTTTCCAGCCGGCCTTCATGGGGGCGTTGCCGGCGGCGGCTGCGAATTCGGCGTCGCCCTTGGCGGCCAGGGTGATGGCGCGGACGGTGGCATTGAGGCTGGATGCGGCGTAGGGCGCGAAGGACGCAACGTTCAGGCCGGCCAGGTCGACGGAGGTCTTGACGGTGAGCGGCTGCGGGGTGAAGACGCCCTTGAGGTCGAGCTTGCCATCGCCCTGGATGCCGGCGGCGGCCAGGGTGAAGTTGCTTTGGCCGGGGCCCATGGCCAGGCGGTCGGCGGTGACGGCAAGCTTTTGCAGCGCGATGTCCAGCGCGGGGCTCAGGGTTTCGTCGCGGGCCTTGAATTGGGCCAGTTCGGCGCGCACGCCGGTGGCGGACGCGTCGATGGCGCCGTTCTTGTCCAGGACGTGCACCTGGGCGGTCAGGCCAAGGCGGCCGTCCAGCAGTTGCAGGGGCGAAAGACTGCGCACGGCCGGGGCGAACGGGGCCAGGGCGACGTTGCCCAGCCGGACCGACAGTTCGAGCGACAGGGGCTGGAGCACGAGCGGGCCCTTGGCGCGAATCCAGCCGCCGTCGGTGCTGTTGTCGACGGTGAGCCACAGGTTGATGGGCTGGTCCTTGACCTGCGGCAGCGCCACGCCTTCGACGGTGACGGCCAAGCCGGTCATGGCGTAGTCGAGTTTGCTGATGGCGTCGGTGACGTAGAGCTCGCCTTCGTGGATGTTGAAGGCGTCGAGCGTGACCTTCCATTCGGCGGGCGCGGCGGGGGCGGCCGGGGTGCCGTCGGGGGCGGGGACGGCGCCTGCGGCGGGGGCAGATGCCGTGGCCGCGGCAGGGACGCCGCCCGGTGCAGCCGCTGGCTTGCCAGAGGCTGCGGTGGCGGCAGGCGTACCAGCGGCAGGCGTTGCCTGGCCGGGCGCCGCGGTGGTCGGCGCGGCGGAGGCGCTGGCGGCGGGCGTAGCGGCTGCGGGGGCGGCGCCCTTCCCGGCTTCTGCGGCAGTGGCGGCCGGTGCCGCGTCGGCGGGTGCCGCGGCTACCTTGGCGGGGGCTTGCTTGGCGGCATCGAGCTTGGCGGCGTCGGTCTTCGCGGGTTCGGCTTTGGACGAGCCACCTTTCGCCGCGCCGGGCTTGGCGGCGGCGGGCTTGGCCGCCGGGGCCGGGCCGCCAAGCGCCTTGAGCTTGTCGACCACGTCCTGCCAGTTCAGGTGCTGGTTGCTGTAGCGGCGGGCATAGACCTGCGGGGCCCACAGGCCGACGTCGCCGACGTAGACCTGGCGGGCGATGGGTTCGAGTTCGAGGCGGCTGACGGTCAGGGCGCTCCAGGCGGCCAGGCTTTCGCCGGCCGTGTCGCGCAGGTCGAACTGCCGCAGGCCCAGGTCGCCGACGACGCGGATCTTGGGTGGGGCGTCCTTGGGTTGTTCGAACACGACCTGCAGGTTGGAATCGAGCAGCGCGCGTTCCAGCTTGAAGGGCAGCGGCATGGGCCAGACGTCGGCCCATTTCTCGAGTTGCAGGCCGGTGAAGGCCACCCGCAACGTTGACGAGGGGACCTTGTCGAAGGGCCGCGCGACGCCGGTCAGGTCGAACGGGCTGCCGTTGATGCGCAGGTGCAGCCGGGGCTGCACGTCGATGTCGGTGGCATAGCCGAAGGTGGAAATGAACGGCACGCCCACGGCCAGTTCGTCGATGACCTGCTTGCGGCCGGTGACCTTGTCGTCCAGCGTGACGACGCCGCCTTCGATCACCATGTTGTTCAGGGAGAAGCGCGGCGGGCCTTCGTCGGGCTTGGGCGGCTCTTCGGGCTTGGCGGCCGTCATCTCGGCCACGCGCTGCTGGATGTCGGAGAAATTGAAGCTGGTGACGTCTTCGCGCACGATCGAGACGGTGGGCGCGCGCAGGGTGAAGCGGTCGACCACGGGGGCGAACCAGAACAGCGACGACCATGCGGCGCTGACGTCCAGTTCGGCGGCGGTGAGCAGCGGGGTCTGCGAGCCGGGCTGGGCCACGGCGAGATCGCGCGCGCGCACGGTCAGGGTGAAGGGATTGAAGCTGATCTTGCCGACGGAGACGTCGCGGCCGATCATCTTGGCCACGTCCTGGGTCAGGACGTCATGCAGGACCTTGGGGACTTGCCATGCTGCAACGCCGCACAGGATCAGCGCCACGGCCACGACGCCCAAGAGAATCTTGCCTAAGCGGCGGGTGAACCGGAACTTGGGCATCCGCAAGGGCATTACGCGTCTCCTGATACGAATTGAAGGCCATTATCGCGTCCTTCGAGCAAATGTGGGGTGCTTTTTGCGGCCCGTCCCGAAAAGCAAAATGCCCCCGCAGGGGCATGAAAACATAGGGTTCTTTTATTCTTCAGCAAGGCCGGGCCGATAAACCCTCGTTATCATAGGCGTATCGATGGCCCCGCCACGGCCTGCCGGGGCCGGGCTTTTCAATCATTAACAATTTTCGCTCCCGATTCCCATGTCCACGCCCACCCCCACCTTGAGCCACCTGGATGAAGCCGGCCAGGTCCGTATGGTCGATGTGATCGCCAAGACGGACACCGAACGCGTGGCGGTTGCCGCCGCCAGCGTCCGCATGAACGAGGTGGCCTATGGCCTGTTGACACAGCCGGGCCGCGGCAAAGGCGAGGTCCTGAACACCGCGCGCGTGGCCGCCATCCTGGCCGCCAAGCGCTGCGCCGAACTGATTCCCCTGTGCCACAGCCTGCCGCTGTCGTTCGTGGGGGTGGAATTCTCGCTGGACGACGCCGCGCATCGCATCGACATCCAGGCGACCTGCCGCACCAGCTACAAGACCGGCGTCGAAATGGAAGCCATGACGGCGTGCAGCGTGGCCGCCCTGACCATCTACGATATGTGCAAGGCGGCGGACAAGGGCATCGTGATCGAACAGGTACGCCTGAAGTACAAGGCGGGAGGAAAAAGCGGTGAATGGCGCAACGATTGATCTGCTGTACTTTGCCCGCGTGGCCGAACTGGTCGGCAAGCGGACCGAAGCCTGGACGCTGGATGGCGAATCCACCGGCGCGCAGTTGCTGGCCGCGCTGGAGGCGCGCTATCCGCAGCTGGAACCGGCCTCGCGGCTGAAGCTGGCCATCAACCAGACCCACGCCAAGCCGTCGGCGCCGATCCGCGCAGGCGACGAGGTGGCGGTGTTCGAACCGGTCACGGGAGGCTGAGCGCCATGGTCATCGTGCAGGAAGCCGACTTCGACGCCGCCGCACTGACGGCGGCCCTGCGCGCCAGCGCCGGCCCGGGCGTGGGCGGCATCGTCACGTTCGTGGGCTATGTGCGCGACTACGCACCGGACACTCCCACCGACACGCTCTACCTGGAACACTACCCCGGCATGTGCGAGCGCGAGCTCGAAGACATAGCCGCCACGGCGCGCGCGCGCTGGAACCTGGACGGCACCGTGATCGTGCACCGGGTGGGCGCCTTGGCCCGCAACGCGCAGATCGTGTTCGTGGCCGCCGCCAGCGCCCACCGCGGCGACGCCTTCCGCGGCTGCGAGTTCATCATCGACGCGCTCAAGACCCGCGCGCCCTTCTGGAAGCGCGAAACGCTGGCAGGCGGCGACAGCTTCTGGGTCGAGCAGCGCCAATCCGACCAGGACCGCACGCAGTCCTGGGACGCCGACACCCCGCCCCCCAAGGAGACCGCATGAACGACGTCACCCCCGTCTCGCTGGCTTGCGCCGTGCTGACGATCAGCGACACCCGCAGCGCCGGCGACGACACGTCCGGCAACCTGCTGGCGCACAGCCTGGCACAGGCCGGGCACCAATGCGTACGGCGCGACATCGTCAAGGACAACCTCTATCAGATCCGCCGCGTCATCAGCGACTGGATTGCCGATCCCGAGGTGCAGGTGATCCTGACCACCGGCGGTACCGGCTTTTCGCACGGCGATCATGTCCCCCAGGCCGTCCAGCCCCTGCTGGATCGCGAGATCCCGGGCTTTGGCGAACTGTTCCGCCAGTTGTCCTACGCCGAGATCGGCAGCTCGACCATCCAGTCGCGCGCCTTTGCCGGGTCGGCCAACCAGACGCTGCTCTTCTGCCTGCCGGGATCCAACAACGCCTGCGAAACGGCCTGGACCAAGATCATCCGCGAACAGCTGGACAACAGCCATCGCCCCTGCAATTTCGCCACGCATCTTCAACACCGCGAACAAGACCACTGACCCCATGCTGGATTTCGATCAAGCCCAGACCCTGTTGGCCAATGCGGCCGCCCCGCTCGCCCGCCGCGAGCATGCCAGCCTGGCCGACGCCCCCGGGCGCGTGCTGGCCGCCGACCTGGACGCCACGGTGGACATTCCCCCGGCCGACAACAGCGCCATGGACGGCTACGCGGTGCGCCTGGCCGACTGGCAGCCCGGCGCGCGCCTGCCCATCCAGCAGCGCTGCTATGCCGGCGATACGCCCGAACCGCTCAAGCCCGGTCATGCCATCCGCCTGTTCACGGGCAGCCTGGTGCCGCAAGGCGCCGACACGGTGGTGATGCAGGAAGACACGCACGAAGCCGATGACCAGGTCGAGATCACGCGCGAGCCGCGCCTGGGCCAGCACATCCGCCTGCGCGGCGAAGACACGCTGGCCGGCGCCCCGCTGCTGCCCGCCGGCACGCAACTGCAGGCCGCCCACATTGCCCTGCTGGCCTCGCAGGGCCTGGCCAGCGTGCCGGTGGTGGGCCGCCTGAAGGTCGGCATCCTGACCACCGGCGACGAACTCGTGCCGCCGGGCGGCGCGCGCGAGCCGGCGCAGATCTACAACTCCAACGGCCCGATGCTGGCCGCGCTGGTGCGCGGCATGGGCGCGGATCCGGCGCGGGTGCTGCACGCTCGCGATACCGAGGCCGAGCTGCTGGCCGCCTTCAAGACCCTGCTGGCCGAGTGCGACCTGGTGCTGAGCGTGGGTGGCGTGTCGGTGGGCGAGCGCGATCTGGTCAAGCCGGCCCTGGCCGCGCTGGGCGGTGAATTGTCGCTGTGGAAGGTGCGCATGAAGCCGGGCAAGCCGGTGGCGCTGGCGCAGATCGACGGCAAGCCGGTGGTGAGCCTGCCGGGCAATCCGGTGTCGGCCTACGCCGTGTTCACGCTGCTGGTGTCGCCGCTGGTGCGGCGCATGCAGGGCCGCGAGGAACTGTTCCCGCCGGTCAGCCGGCTGCCGCTGCGCACCGAGCATCCGCGCCAGGATGCGCGCGAGGAATTCCTGCGGGTGCAGCGCCGCACGGCCGACGACGGCAATGCCGAACTCGTGCCTTACGGCCATCAAGGGTCCGGCGTGATCAGTTCATTGCCTTGGGCCACGGGGCTGGCGCGCCTGCCGGCCGATGTGAAGGTGCAGGACCGCGACCGCGTGCCCTACTACGACCTGCGTCACTGGCTGGCGTAACGTTCGGCCGCAGCCAGATCGTCGGGCGTATTCAGGTTCGTGAACGCGCCGTCGGCATCGTCGAAGGCAGCGGCCACGCCGCCCGCCTGCGACTGCCACAGGCCGACCTTGCGTTCACCGCTGGCCAGGTAAACGCGCAACGCCGGCAACAACGCCGGGCGCACGGCCATGCAGGCCGGATGGCGCCGGCCGCCAGCCACCGCGTAGGCCAGCGCTGCGCCGGCCGCGTGCGCCGCGGCGATCAGGCGGCTGGCCAGATCGCCCGGCAGAAAAGGCGTATCGCACGGCACGGCCACCAGCCAATCGCAGGCGGCAGCAATATCCAGCCCGGCGGCAAGACCCGCCAAGGGCCCTTGCCAGGCGCCCAGCGCGGCGGTGTCGTCGGCAACGACCTGTCCGTAACGGGCGTAGACGTCGGCGTTGCGGTTGGCGCTGATGATCAACGTGCCGACCTGCGGCGCCAGGCGCCGCGCCACGTGCGCCACCAGCGGCTCGCCGCCCAGCAGCGCCAGGCCTTTGTCGCGGCCATCCATGCGCGAGCCCTGCCCGCCGGCCAGGATCAGGCCGGCAACGCGTTGCGGATCGACATGGGGAACGGGATCAGCCACCGATGTAGCTCATTTCGACTTTGCGGGCCGGGTCGGCCATGTGGCGGCCGCGCTGTTCGGAATAGTTGTCGCCACGGCCGGCCCAGATGCCCGTGAGGATGGCGGCCAGTTCGTCGTCGCTGGCGCCATCGCGCAGCGGCGCGCGCAGGTCGTAGCCCTGGTGCGCGAACAGGCACAGGAACAGCTTGCCTTCCGGCGACAGGCGCGCGCGCGTACAGCCGCCACAGAAGGCGTGCGAAACGCTGGAGATGACGCCGATCTCGCCGCCGCCATCCAGGTAACGCCACCGTTCGGCCACACGGCCCATATCGTCGGCGGCCACGGGCGCCAGGGGATGGATCGCGCCGATGCGTGCCAGCACTTCCTGGCTGGGCACGACCTCGGTGAGGTTCCAGCCGTTGGTGTTGCCGACGTCCATGTATTCGATGAAGCGCAGGATGTGGCCGCTGTGGCGGAAGCGTTCGGCCATGGGCAGGATCTGCGCGTCGTTCAGGCCGCGCCGGACCACCATGTTGACCTTCACGGGGGCCAGGCCCGCGCGGGCGGCGGCCTCGATGCCGCGCAGCACGTCGTCGGGGGTGAAGCCGCTGTCGCTCATGTCCTGGAACATGGCGGCGTCCAGCGCGTCCAGGCTGACGGTGACACGGGTCAGGCCCGCGGCCTTCAGGTCGGCGGCCTTGCGTTCGAGCACGCTGCCGTTGGTGGTCAGGGTCAGTTCCAGCGGCTGGCCGGCGGGCGTGCGCACGTCGGCCAAGAGGCCCACCAGGTTTTCCAGGTGCTTGCGCAGCAGCGGTTCGCCGCCGGTCAGGCGGATCTTTTCGACGCCCAGGCGAGTGAACACGCCGGCCAGGCGCGCGATTTCCTCGAACGACAGCAGGTCGGAATGCCGCATGAAGGTGTAGTCGGCATCGAAGACCTCGCGCGGCATGCAGTAGGTGCAGCGGAAGTTGCAGCGGTCGGTGACCGAGATGCGCAGGTCGCGCAGCGGCCGCGCACGCAGATCGAGCGCCGGCTGGCCCGGCGCGGGGGGCGCGACTGGGGCCGGCAGGTCGTTGCGACGGTCAGCAAGAAGGATCACTTTGCTCATGGAATCATCATAGCCCGGTGCGCTCAGGCAAAGGCCTCGTCCAGGGTTTGCAGTTGGCCGGTGTGGCTGGCGTCGTAGCCGACCAGCTGGCCGACATAGCCGACGTAGTCGGGGCTGCGCATGAGGGTCAGCAGGTCCTGCATGGCGGGCGTATCGAGCGAGGTCTTGCGGATGGCGAAGAAATAGCGCTCGCGCACCAGCGGGATGAAATCCAGGCCGAAGCGGCAGGCGGCCGTTTCCACGCCCACGCCGGTGTCGGCCATGCCGCTGGCAATGTGCGCGGCAATGGCCATGTGGGTGAATTCGTTGGTTTCGTAGCCCTGCACCTCGCTGATCGACACGCCGGCGCGTTGCAGCATCAGGCCCACCAGATAGCGCGTGCTGGAGCCGATCTGGCGGTTGACGAAGCGCACGTCCTGGCGCGCCAGGTCAGCCATGCCGCGGATGCGCTTGGGGTTGCCGGCAATGACGAACAGGCCCGTATTGCGCACCGCCAGGTGGATCAGCAGGTATTCGTCGGCGTGCAGCCACTGGGCGTAGCGCTCCATGATGGGCGCTTCGAAGTCGCCCAGCGGCACCTGGAAGCCGGCCAAGTCGCATTCGTGGCGTTCCAGCGAGGCCAGGGCCTCGATGGCCGTGCGGTAGCGCAGTTCCAGCCCCGGTTTGCGCGTGCCCATGTGTTCCATCAGCGATTCCACGGCAAAACCGTGGCTGGCGTGCAGCCGCAGGTGGGGGCCGTTTTCGGGCAGGAGCCGCGCCAGCTCTTCCTGCAGTTCGGACGCCATGCTGTCCAGCGTGGGCATCAGGCGCGCCTCGATGCGGCGGTTGGCCCACAGCAGGCGCTGCGCGAAGGGCGACAGCTGCGTGCCCTGGCGCCGGTTGGTGATCAAAAGCTGGGTGCCGAAGATGCCTTCGAAACGGCGCAGCACGCCCCAGGCGTGGCGGTACGACAACCCGCAGGCGCGGCAGGCGCCGGCGATGTTGCCGGTGGCGTCGATGGCGGCCAGGAGCGCCAGCATGTCCTGCAAGGGCACCGGCGCCGCGTCGTCTCCGCCCAGGGTCCATTGGGGCCGCAGGCCGATCTTATATGTCATTTATTTCTTATTGAACGGGTTCAATTACCTGTTTAGAGTACACAAATAACGCGGCGCATGGGCATTTAATATGTTTTTTCAAACATATTAAGTGCCGCCGACGCCCCACCACGACTAAGCCCCTGCAATGGGGTCCAGCACACAACTGGAGGAGACCGCCATGCGTCAGCGCGAGGCAAAATCCGATCTGGCGTCCAGCGGGGGCGCCCGAGGCGGCCCGTTGGCCCTTGATGCCGCCCAGGCATCGGCCAGCCCGTCCATCGCCGCCACGGCTCGCATCCTGGCCCAGCTGCAAGACCAACCCGGCCCGCTCCTGCCGGTGCTGCACGCCGTGCAGCACGAATTGGGCTGTATCCCGGCCGAGGCGGTGCAGACCATCGCCGAGGCCCTGAACCTGTCCCGCGCCGAAGTGCATGGCGTCATTACCTTCTACCCGCACTTTCGCAGCGAGCCGGCCGCACGCCACTCGCTGCAAGTGTGCCGCGCCGAGGCCTGTCAGGCCATGGGCGGCGAGCACCTGGCCGCCCACGCGCGCCAGGCGCTGGGATGCGATTTCCATGCCAGCACGCATGACGGCGATTTCACGCTGGAGCCGGTGTATTGCCTGGGCCTGTGCGCCCAGTCGCCGGCGGTGATGATCGACGGCCAGCCGCATGCCCGGGTCACCCCGGACAAACTGGACCGGCTGCTGCGCCGCACGCGGGAGGCCGGCCAATGACCGCCCCCATCACGATCTACGTGCCGCGCGACGCCGCGGCCCTGGCCATGGACGCAGACGCCGTGGCCCAGGCCATCGAGCAGGCCGCCGACGAACGCGGCCTGGCCGTGCAGGTGGTGCGCAATGGTTCGCGCGGCCTGTTGTGGCTGGAACCGCTGGTGGAAATCGCCACGCCCGACGGCCGCCTGGCGTATGGCCCGGTGCAGCCCGAAGACGTGCCCGCGCTGTTCGAGGCCGGCTGGCTGACGGGCGGCGAACATCCGCTGCGCCTGGGACTGACCGAAGAAATTCCCTACCTGAAGCGGCAGGAACGGCTGACGTTCGCCCGGGTCGGCGTGATCGACCCGCTGTCGCTGCAGGACTACGCCGCGCACGGCGGGCTGCAGGGCCTGAAACGCGCGCTGGCCATGGAACCGGCCGCCATCGTCGACGAGATGGTGGCATCGGGCCTGCGCGGCCGCGGCGGCGCCGCGTTTCCCACGGGCATCAAATGGAAGACGGTGCTGGGCTCGCCCGCCGACCGCAAATACATCGTCTGCAATGCCGACGAAGGCGACTCGGGCACCTTTGCCGACCGCCTGCTGATGGAAGGCGACCCCTATGTGCTGATCGAGGGCATGACCATCGCCGGCCTGGCAGTAGGCGCGACCTGCGGCTACATCTATGTGCGGTCCGAGTACCCGCATGCCATCGCCACATTGGAAGCCGCCATCGAGCGGGCCCGCAATGTGGGCTGGCTGGGCGACGACGTGCACGGCAGCGGCCGCCGCTTCGACCTGGAAGTGCGCAAGGGCGCGGGCGCCTACATCTGCGGCGAAGAAACGTCATTGCTGGAAAGCCTGGAAGGCAAGCGCGGCGTGGTGCGCGCCAAGCCGCCGCTGCCGGCGATTTCGGGCCTGTTCGGCAAGCCCACCGTCATCAACAACGTGATTTCGCTGGCCACGGTGCCCATCATCCTGGCCAAGGGCGCGGCCTATTACCGCGACTACGGCGTGGGCCGCTCGCACGGCACGCTGCCGTTCCAGCTGGCCGGCAACCTCAAGCAAGGCGGCCTGGTGGAAAAGGCCTTCGGGCTGAGCCTGCGCGACCTGCTGTATGACTTTGGCGGCGGCAGCGCGTCCGGCCGCCCCTTGCGCGCGGTGCAGGTCGGCGGCCCCTTGGGCGCCTACCTGCCGCAATCGCAATGGGATGTGCCGCTGGACTACGAGGCCTATGTGCAGATCTCGGCCATGATCGGCCACGGCGGCCTGGTGGCGTTCGACGACACGGTCGACATGGCGCGCATGGCGCGCTATGCGATGGAATTCTGCGCCATCGAGTCCTGTGGCAAGTGCACGCCTTGCCGCATCGGCTCGACCCGCGGCGTGGAAACCATCGACAAGATCTCGGCCGGCGGCCCCGACCGCGCGCAGCAGGTGCACCTGCTGCGCGATCTGTGCGACACGATGCTGGGCGGTTCGCTCTGCGCGCTGGGAGGCATGGCGCCCTACCCCGTGCTGTCGGCGCTGAACCACTTCCCGCAGGACTTCGGCATCGATACCCCTCAGCCCGCCGCTCACCCGGCCTGACCCCGAGACCGCCATGCTAGAAACCGTCATCAAGCGCGACCGCGATCTGGGCACCCCGGCACGGGTGTCCGAGCAGACCGTCACCCTGACCATCGATGGCCAGGAAATCACCGTGGCCGAAGGCACCTCGCTGATGCGCGCGGCCGCCGAGGCCGGCATCAACATCCCCAAGCTGTGCGCCACCGACAGCCTGGAACCCTTCGGTTCCTGCCGCCTGTGCCTGGTGCAGATCGAGGGCCGCCGCGGCTATCCCGCGTCGTGCACCACGCCCGCCGAAAACGGCATGGTGGTCTACACCGAAACGCCCAAGCTGCACGACCTGCGGCGCGGCGTGATGGAACTGTATATATCCGACCACCCGCTGGACTGCCTGACCTGTCCGGCCAACGGCGACTGCGAACTGCAGGACATGGCCGGCGTGGTGGGCCTGCGCAACGTGCGCTACGGCTACGACGGCGCCAACCACTTGAAGAGCGAGAAGGACGAGTCCAACCCGTACTTCACCTACGACGCATCCAAGTGCATCGTCTGCAACCGCTGCGTGCGCGCCTGCGAGGAAACCCAGGGCACCTTCGCGCTGACGATTTCGGGCAAGGGCTTCGAATCGCGCGTGTCGCCAGGGCAGGACCAGCCCTTCCTGGAAAGCGAATGCGTGTCCTGCGGCGCCTGCGTGCAGGCCTGTCCCACGTCCACCCTGCAGGAAAAGACCGTCATCATGATGGGCCAGGCTGAACACTCGGTCGTGACCACCTGTGCCTATTGCGGCGTGGGCTGCGGTTTCAAGGCCGAGATGAAGGGCCAGGAAGTGGTGCGCATGGTGCCCTGGAAGGACGGCCAGGCCAACCGCGGCCATTCCTGCGTGAAGGGCCGCTTTGCCTGGGGCTACGCCACGCACAAGGAACGCGTGCTCAAGCCCATGATCCGCAAGCACATCACCGATTCCTGGAAGGAGGTGTCCTGGGACGAGGCGATCAACTACGCCGCGTCGGAGTTCCGCCGCATCCAGGGTGAATTCGGTCGCGACGCCGTTGGCGGCATCACGTCGTCGCGCTGCACCAACGAAGAAACCTGGCTGGTGCAGAAGCTGGTGCGCGCCGCCTTCGGCACCAACAACGTCGACACCTGCGCGCGGGTCTGCCATTCGCCCACCGGCTACGGCCTGAAGCAGACGCTGGGCGAATCGGCCGGCACGCAGACGTTCGACTCGGTCATGCATACCGACGTGGTGATCGTGATGGGCGCCAACCCGTCCAGCGGCCACCCGGTGTTTGCCTCGCGCCTGAAGCGCCGGCTGCGCCAGGGCGCGCGCCTGATCGTGATCGACCCGCGCCGCATCGAACTGGTAAGTTCGCCGCACATCAAGGCCGACTTCCACCTGCAGGTGCGCCCCGGCACCAATACCGCGCTGCTGTCGTCGCTGGCCCACGTAATCGCCACCGAAGGCCTGATCGACGAGGCCTTCGTGGCCGAGCGCTGCGAAACCAAGGCATTCAATGAGTGGCGCGATTTCGTCTCGCTGCCCGAGAATTCGCCCGAAGCCATGGCCGAGATCACCGGCGTGCCGGCGCAGGCCGTGCGCGGCGCGGCCCGCCTGTTCGCCACCGGCGGCAACGGCTCGATCTATTACGGCCTGGGCGTGACCGAGCACAGCCAGGGTTCGACCACCGTCATGGCGATCGCCAACCTGGCCATGGCCACGGGCAACGTCGGCCGCGAGGGCGTGGGCGTGAATCCGCTGCGCGGGCAGAACAACGTGCAGGGTTCGTGCGACATGGGTTCGTTCCCGCACGAACTGCCCGGCTACCGTCACATTTCCGACAATGCGGTGCGCGCGCAGTTCGAGGCCGATTGGGGCGTGACCTTGCAGCCCGAACCCGGCCTGCGCATTCCGAACATGTTCGAGGCTGCGCTGGGCGGCTCGTTCAAGGGCCTGTACTGCCAGGGCGAAGACATCGTGCAGTCCGACCCCAACACGCAGCACGTGGCGGCGGCGCTCGCGGCAATGGAATGCATCGTGGTGCAGGACCTGTTCCTGAACGAAACCGCCAAATACGCGCACGTGTTCCTGCCCGGCTCGTCGTTCCTGGAAAAGGACGGCACCTTCACCAATGCCGAGCGCCGCATTTCGCGGGTGCGCAAGGTGATGGAACCCAAGAACGGCAAGTCGGACTGGGAAGTGACGGTGGCGCTGTCCAACGCGCTGGGCTACCCCATGAACTACCGCCATCCGCGCGAGATCATGGAAGAGATCGCGCGCCTGACGCCGACCTTCAGCGGCGTCAGCTACGAAAAACTGGACAAGCTGGGCAGCCTGCAGTGGCCGTGCAACGATGACGCACCGGAAGGCACGCCCATCATGCACATCGACGCCTTCGTGCGCGGCAAGGGCAAGTTCATGATCACCAAGTACGTGCCCACCGACGAGCGCAGCACGCGCCGCTTCCCGCTGCTCTTGACCACCGGCCGCATCCTGTCGCAATACAACGTGGGCGCGCAGACCCGCCGCACGCCCAACGTGATGTGGCACAGCGAGGACGTGCTGGAAATCCACCCGCAGGACGCGGAAGACCGTGGCGTGCAGGACGGCGACTGGGTCGGCGTGCAAAGCCGCGCCGGCGAGACCGTGCTGCGGGCGACGCTGACCGACCGGGTGCAGCCGGGCGTGGTATACACCACGTTCCACTTCCCCGAGTCCGGCGCCAACGTCGTCACGACCGACAACTCCGACTGGGCCACCAACTGCCCCGAATACAAGGTCACCGCGGTGCAGCTGACGCGGGTGTCCCAGCCTTCGGAATGGCAGCGGCAATGGTCGCGTTTCGCGGATATCCAGCAAAAGCTGCTGCGTGAACGGTCACGCGAAAGCGAGGCCGCGCTGACGGGGAAATAACCCCGACCGCCCCGGAACCGCCATGGATCTACGCCCCCCTTCCCCCTCCGACCGCGCCGACAGCGTGACGGCCCAGGTGACCCGCGTGCGGGCCGGCGCCATCGCGGCCGGCGCCCAGGCCGATCACCTGGCCGAGGAAACGCCGGTGGCGCTGGAATTCAACGGCATCAGCCACGCCACCATGCTGGCCACGCCGGCCGACCTGGAAGACTTCGCGGTGGGCTTTTCCTTGTGCGAAGGCATCGTCGATAGCGTGGCCGACGTGCGCGGCATCGACGTGCTGCCGCAGTGCGACGGCATCGTGGTGCAGGTGGAAATCTCCAGCGCCTGCGAAGTGCGCCTGAAGTCGCGCCGCCGCGCCATGGCCGGGCGCACCGGCTGCGGCCTGTGCGGCGTGGAAACGCTGCCGGAAGTGCTGCGGCCGGTGGACCCGGTGCCGGCGGGCGCGCCGCTGGCCATCGGCGCGGTGCTGCGCGCCATGGGCGACATGCGCGCACGCCAGACGCTGCACGACCTGACCGGCGCCACCCATGCCGCCGGCTGGGCAGGCGCCGACGGCACGGTCGCACTGGTGCGCGAAGACGTGGGCCGCCACAACGCGCTGGACAAGCTGGTGGGGGCGCTGGCGCGCCAGGGCGTCGACGCCCGCGGCGGCATGGTGCTGGTGTCCAGCCGCGCCAGCTTTGAAATGGTGCAGAAGACGGCGGCCGCCGGCGTCGGCGTGCTGGCGGCGGTATCGGCCCCCACGGGCCTGGCCGTCCGTCTGGCCGACCGCGCCGGCATCGCGCTGCTGGGCTTTCTGCGCGGCCATGACGCCACCCTGTATTCCCACCCCGAACGCATCACCTCCTAGACCGGACGCGACACACGCATGGAAATCGGCAACCTGATCCGCATGGCCAACCGCATCGGCCAATTCTTCGAAGCCATGCCGCTGCGCCCGGAAGCGGTGGAAGGCGTGGCCAACCACATCCACAAGTTCTGGGAGCCCCGCATGCGCAACGAGCTGCTGGACTTCCTGGCCCGGCAGCCCGATGGCGATGCCGGCGAACACCAGTTGCATCCCCTGGTGCTGGAAGCGGTCACGCAGAACCGCCAGCGCCTGACGCCGCTTGCCCGCGTGTCGTAGACCGGGCAGGCCGCCGCCGCCGCAGCACGCTTTACCGCAGCAAAGGGTTCACAACAAGCGCGGGACTGGATTTTCCGGTCTGACGCGCGCTATAAAGCCGCACCCCGAGGAGACCTCATGGAAAGCACTGCAACACTGGACCTGCCTGGCGCCAAGCCCGGCTTCCTGGACAAAGAACGCACCATCGCCGGACCGGGCTTTTCCCGCTGGCTGGTGCCCCCGGCCGCCCTGGCCATCCACCTGTGCATCGGGATGGCCTATGGCTTCTCGGTGTTCTGGCTGCCCTTGTCCAAGGCGATCGGCGGCGCCCAGCCGCTGGCCTGCCCGGCCGACATGAGCCTGGTCGCCGAGCTGTTCACCACCAGCTGCGACTGGCGGATCTCGACCATGGGCTGGATGTACACCCTGTTCTTCGTGCTGCTGGGCTGTTCCGCGGCGCTGTGGGGCGGCTGGCTCGAACGTGCCGGCCCGCGCAAGGCAGGGGTGGTGTCGGCGGTGTGCTGGTGCGGCGGCCTGGTGATTTCGGCCTTCGGCGTCTATCTGCACCAGATGTGGATGCTGTGGCTGGGGTCCGGCGTCATCGGCGGCATCGGCCTGGGGCTGGGCTATATCTCGCCGGTCAGCACCCTGATCAAGTGGTTCCCCGACCGCCGCGGCATGGCGACCGGCATGGCCATCATGGGCTTTGGCGGCGGCGCCATGATCGGCGCGCCGCTGGCCGACCTGCTGATGCGCCACTTCGCCACGCCGACCTCGCCGGGCGTCTGGCAGACCTTCCTGACCATGGCGGTGGTGTATTTCGTCTTCATGATGTCCGGCGCCATGGGCTACCGCGTGCCGCCCACCGGCTGGAAGCCCGCGGGCTGGACGGCGCCCGCCAAGCAGGCCAACAACGCCATGATCACCAAGGGCCACGTCCACGTGAAGCGGGTCTGGGGCGTGCCGCAGTTCTGGCTGGTGTGGCTGGTGCTGTGCCTGAACGTGACCGCCGGCATCGGCATCCTGGGCATGGCCTCGCCCCTGCTGCAGGAAGTGTTCGGCGGCGGCCTGATCAACAAGCCTGAATTGGGCTATGGCCAGCTCGACAAGAGCCAGCTGGCCGCCATTGCCGCCATCGCCGCCGGCTTTACCGGGCTGCTCAGCCTGTTCAACATCGGCGGCCGCTTCTTCTGGGCCAGCCTGTCGGACAAGCTGGGCCGCAAGCTGACCTACCTGATTTTCTTCGTGCTGGGCTTCGTGCTGTACGCCGCCATTCCCTGGACGGCGCACATGGGCGCGCTGGCGCTGTTCGTGGCCGCCTTCTGCGTGATCCTGTCGATGTACGGCGGCGGCTTCGCCACGGTGCCCGCCTACCTGGCGGACCTGTTCGGCACCCAGATGGTGGGCGCCATCCACGGCCGCCTGCTGACGGCCTGGTCGGCGGCGGGCATCTTCGGCCCGGTCCTGGTGAACTACATCCGCGAATACCAGCTGTCCATCGGCGTGCCGCGGGCACAGGTGTACGACATCACCATGTACATCCTGGCCGGCATGCTGGTGCTGGGCTTCCTGTGCAACCTGGCAATCCGCCCGGTGAACCCCAAGTACTTCATGACCGACGAGGAACTGGCCCGCGAAAAGGCCCTGGCGCACGAGCGCGCCGCAGCGGCCGAGACCCACGGATCCGGTACGTCCACCTTCCGCACGCCGCTGGCGCTGGTGCTGTTTGCCTGGGCCTGCGTGGGCATTCCGCTGGCCTGGGGCGTCTGGATCACGTTGCAGAAGGCCGTGGTGCTGTTCCACTGGCCCCGTTTGCCGGGCCGGCGCCCCGC
>NZ_JCBANA010000040.1:0-59469 GCF_059760725.1 Achromobacter sp. 1014246743 | reverse complement strand
CCTCTGGTGTACCGGTTGTCATGCCAATGGCATTGCCGGGTAGCTAAGTACGGAAGAGATAACCGCTGAAGGCATCTAAGCGGGAAACTCGTCTGAAGATTAGGTATCCCGGGGACTTGATCCCCCTAAAGAGTCGTTCGAGACCAGGACGTTGATAGGTCGGGTGTGGAAGCGCAGTAATGCGTTAAGCTAACCGATACTAATTGCTCGTGAGGCTTGATCCTATAACACTGATGGTTATGACCTGGTGATATAGCGTTCCAAGTGTCGTTCAATACAAAATCTGGCTGCACCGTCAGCAGCCAGCCAACACCAATTACACCCCACTGTGCGTGATCATCGAGCGAGTCTCTGATCACCCACACGTTGCGCTTCTTCCAAGATTGGAGTTGTTGCCCTCAAAGCAACCACTCAACCAGTTACGCCTGACGACCATAGCAAGGTGGTACCACTCCTTCCCATCCCGAACAGGACAGTGAAACGCCTTTGCGCCGATGATAGTGGACGGACGTCTGTGAAAGTAGGTCATCGTCAGGCTTTTATTCCGCAAAACCCCATAGGCTCTCGCCTGTGGGGTTTTGTCTTTGTGTGAAAGCCCCGCCTGCGCGCGGTGCGATTATCGAGTCGATGCTCTGATCGCACAGTGCCTGGTGTCATGCAGTACCCAGGATTTGAGTGTCCGCCGTGGCGGCGCGATGCTCGGCAAGTCAAAGCCTGATACCCATAGCAAGGTGGTACCACTCCTTCCCATCCCGAACAGGACAGTGAAACGCCTTTGCGCCGATGATAGTGGACGGACGTCTGTGAAAGTAGGTCAGCGTCAGGCAGTTATTCAAAAGAAAACCCCACAGGCTCGCGCCTGTGGGGTTTTTGTTTTGGGCGGTAGTGGGCGCGTCAATGCGATCCTGCCTCTATTGGATTTTGTCGGATCGACTTGATGCGATTACGCACCGGGTGACGTCAACGCGACCTCGGAACTCGAATCAACGCGAGCCCGTATCCGGCAGTTGGCGTCGCAGGGCGATGAAGAACAGTTCGGATTGCAGGCGTTCGCTTTGGATCTGTGCGGCAACCTTGGCGGCGATGGCGGGATCTGCCGGGGCCAAGGGGCGACCTGTGGATTGGGCCAGGACCTGGGCGTTGCAGGCGCGTTCGAGGAAGAAGAGATCGTCGTAGGCGTAGTCGAGGCGTTCGCCGCAAACGACTACGCCGTGATTGCCCAGGAATGCGATGTCGGCGCCTTGCATGGCGTGGGCGATGCGTTCGCCTTCGCTGGCGTCCAGGGCCAGGCCGTTGTAGTCGGCGTCGACCGCAATGCGGCCATGGAAACGCATGGCGTTTTGAGACAGGGTGGTGTCGAGCGTGCGATCGGCCGTGAGCGTCAGGGCGGTGGCGTAGGGCATGTGGGTGTGCAGCACACAGGCCTTGCCGGCGATGCGGTGAATGGCGGCGTGGATGAACATGGCCGTGGGTTCGACCTCGTGGCGACCGGCGAGCTTCTGGCCGTGGGCGTCGACCAGCACGATGTCGTCGGCCTGGACTTCGTTCCACATCAGGCCGCGGGGATTCAACAGGAAATGATCGGGGTCGCCGGGCAACGCCACGCTGAAATGGTTGCAGACGCCTTCGCCGAGTCCGTGCGCCGCGGCGGCACGCAGGGCCAGCGCGAGGTCAGCGCGCAGGGCAGTGACGTGTTCGGCGTGGAAGAGCGCATCGGGAAAGTGAGGATCTTTATTCATGAGGCTACCCAGCGTGGAATTCCTGGTTGAGAGTGAAAACAGGGCGAAAGGGACGGCCCAGCCCGGCGCCGACAGAACAGTCTACATGCTGCCAGCAAGGCAGCCCTGCGGCCAGAGCCAAGCCGGTTGTCGCACACGTTTCAAAACCAGCCCGCTTGCCGGAACAGGGCGGGGACCTGGTCCAGGGTGGATACGGTAGCGTCGGGGCGGTAGTCAGGCAAGGGCAGGCGGCCGGTGCCGCGGTCGATCCACACACAACGAAAGCCGATGTCGCGGGCGGCGGCGTGATCCAGGTGCGGGCTGGCGCAGATATGCACGACCTCGTGGGGGGTGATGCCCAAGCAGTCGTGGGCGTGGGCGAAGATCTTGCGTGATGGTTTGTAGGCGCCGGCCTGTTCCGCCGTGATGACGCAGTCGATGTGGCCGCCGAGCTGCGCCACGTTGCCGGCGATGATGGCGTCGTCGGTGTTGGAAATGATGCAGAGCTTGAAGCCGGCTTGTTTCAATGTGGCCAGTGTCTCCACGACCTCGGGAAACGGCGGCATGGCGGAGATGCTGCCGGTCAGCAGGCTGGCGTCTTCCGGGCGGTAGGGCAGTTGCAGGTCGCGCATGGTCAGCCGCAACGATTCTCGGGTGACGTCGGCGAAGCTCATGTGGGGCGGCGTACGCTCGAGCCGGTGCTCATGTTCGTCGTAGACGCTGAGAAACTGGGCAGGCGTGGGCGTATGCGCTTGTTCGCCGGCGGCCAGGATACGGGCTACCGCAGCCTGCAGGCCTTCGTCCCATTGGATCAATGTGCCGTAGCAGTCGAAGGTGAGCCATTGCGGGCGGGGAAGGGGGTTCAGGGGCATGAGTCGTCCTTCTTCAAGAAGCGGTGGGAGAAGTGCCTCCAGCTTAGATTCGCCCACCGTAAGCTGTAAAATTAATAATAAAACTCTTGTCAGTGATTAAATGGATATGAAAAGGGACCAAGCCGAGTCGGGCCTTACGCCACCGGCCGAGGTCGATCGGCCGGCCACGCTCGCTTGCCGGACTGCAAACCCCTAGACGGATGACGGACCTTTCATGCTGGATCTCGAACTTCTCAAGACGCTCGTATGTGTAGTGGATGAAGGCAGCTTTACGCGTGCGGCGGGCCGTGTGCACCGGACGCAGTCGACCGTCAGCCAGCAGGTACGCAAGCTGGAGCAGACGGTGGGCAAGACGTTGTTGCTGCGGGACCGTACGGGCAATCAGGTGGCTGCGACCGAGGATGGCCAGTTGATGCTGGCCTATGCGCGCAAGCTGTTGGCGATGGCGGACGAGGCCGAGTTGGTGTTGACCGCGCCCCGCGGGGCGCAGGTGATCCGGCTGGGGGTGCCGGAAGATTTCGATGTGTCGCGGCTGACGACGCTGTTGGCGCGGTTTGCCGCCAGTCATCCGGAGATCCGCCTGGAGACCGGCAGCGGCATGAGCTCCGACCTGAAAGCCAGGTTGGCGGCGGGCGAGTTGGATCTGGCGCTGATCAAGCGCGAGCCAGGCGATGGCCCGAGCCTGGCGGCATGGCCGGAGCGGCTGGTGTGGGTGGGCGACAGGCGGCTGTTGCAAGAAGGGCAGGATGCCGTGCCCCTGGTGCTGTTTCCGCAGGGCTGCATCTATCGCAAGCGCATGATCTACGCCTTGGAAAACGCGGGGCGGCCATGGCGGGCGGCTTATCACAGCCAAAGCCTGGCGGGTGTGCAGGCGGCGGTGGCGGCGGGGCTGGGGGTGTCGTTGTTGCCAGCGTTTGCTCGCTTGCCCGAGCACGGGGTGCTGGGCCCGGCGCAGGGCTTGGCCGAGGTGCCTCAGACAGAACTGGCGATCGTAGGTGAACTGCGCGAGGCCAGCGAGGCGCGAGGCCGGCTGGTGGCGGTGCTGAAGGAGGCGGTAGATGCGGATGTCGCGCCGCGGCCGCGGCGCGTGGCGTCAGCGTAGGCTGCCGTCGACGCAGTACCTGAGCCCCCAAGTCAGCTTAGATCGCCATCGACGTAATACCAGCGCCCGGATTCGCGCACGAAACGGCTGACTTCATGCAGGCGGCTGGCGCGTCCGGCCAGTCGGCTGCGGGCGACGAATTCGACGGTGGCGTGGTCGGTGTCCTGGGTGCGGGCTTGCTTGATCGCCAACCCCAGCCATTTCAATCCGGGCGGATTGGGGTCGAGCGAGGCCGGACGCGTGCTGGGGTGCCAGGTGTCGAGCAGATACGGCAGCTTGTCCAGCACGAAGGCGCTATAGCGCGAACGCATCAGGTCTTGCGCGGTGGGGGCCTGCAAGGCCTGCGGACCTTCGTGCCAGCGGCCACAGCAGGCAGCGTAGGATTTGGCGGAGCCGCAGGGGCAGGCGGCAGGATTGAGCATCGGGTGTCAGGCCAGCAGGTCGTTGTATTCAGGGTGACGGCGCATGTAGACGGCGGCGTAGGAGCAGCTGGGCCGGACTTTCAAGCCCTGGGCGCGGGCGCTGTCGAGTGCGACGCGGGTGAGTTCAGCGGCGATGCCGCGACCGCCGACTTCGCTGGGAACACCCGTGTGGGTGATGGTCATCACACCGTCTTGCAAGTGGTAATCCAGGACGCACAGCACGCCATCGACGGTGGCCGTGTAGCGGGAATGTGCGGTGTCGTGGGTCACGGAAATCATGGGAAAAATCCTGTGCTTGAGAGGCCAGCGTGGCCGGATGAGTCATAGGATACCAGCGGCGCCACGCGCTTCCGATGGGCGGTCTGCATGCCATGTCCGGCGCGCAAGCCCGAAGGATCTTCCACGGTTCGGTGGTGGATCGACATGGCAGGATGTCCAGCAGCTCAGCGCTGCAGGACCTTCAGCAGCGCGGTGAGTTGCGCATCGCGGGTCTGGACCAGGTCGGCAATGTTGCGGGATCCGGCTTCGGCGTTGACGCCGTCGATCAGGCGGCGTTGCAGGTCGGGGGTGACGTCGGGAGCGCCCAGGTCGTCCCACCAGGTCTGCACGGGGCCGAGCAGGTGATCCATGAAGTGCGCAAGTCCGCCGGCGCCGCCGCCCAGGTTGAAGGTCATGTGCGGCCCGAACAGGGCCCAACGCAATCCCGGGCCTTGCGAGACGGCGGCATCGATGTCGGCGACGCTGGCGACGTTTTCCGCAGCCAGGTGGATGGCTTCGCGCCATAGGGCGGCTTGCAGGCGGTTGGCGATGTGGCCGGGCACTTCCTTGTTCAGGCGGATAGGGTGCTTGCCCAGTTCGCGGTAGAAGGCAATGCTGCGGTCGATGGTGTCGGCCGAGGTCTGCTCGCCGCCCACGACTTCGACGAGCGGGATCAGGTGGGGCGGGTTGAACGGGTGGCCGATGACGAAGCGCCCGGCGTGTTGGCAACGCGCTTGCAGGCGGGTCATGATGAGGCCCGATGAACTGGATGCCACGATGACGTGCGGCGGCAGGATGGCGTCGATGCGGGCGAAGAGGTCTGTCTTGAAGTCTTCGCGTTCAGGCGCGTTCTCCTGGACGAAGTCGACGCCTTGCAGGGCGGTGGCCAGGTCGGGTTCGAAGCGCAGCGCGTCGGGGTTGGCGCCGCGGCTGACGCGGCCCAGTTCGGTCAGTACGGGCCACGCGGCAGCGACGCGGGCGCGCGTCTGGGATTCGGCGTCGGCGGCGGGATCGCTGACCACGACGTCGAGACCGTGCGCCAGGAACAGCGCGGCCCAGCTGGCGCCGATGGTGCCCGCGCCGACGATGGCGACGCGGCGGATGGCGGGAGGAGTGGACGGGTCGGTCATGCGGCGCTCCGGAAGCGGGTCGGGGAAGGGCCATTGTGAAGCAAAGACGGCGGTGTTGCCACGCGGCGCGGCGGACGGCAAGATGGGGCTTCTGATTTGGACTGGAGCGGTGGATGGACGATTCGCGATCGGGCGCGCAGCCGGCGGTGCCCTACTTCTGCCAATGGGAATCCGCGCACCTGGCGGGCGACATCATCCGCAAGGCGTTGCGCCTGGAGGATGATCCCGCGTGGCGCGATTCCGGGGCGAACAGCGTGGCGGAATACGCGCGCTGGGCCAGCCACGTCTGTGGCATGGCTTGCTTGAAGATGGTGCTGGCCGCGCGCACGGGCCAAGTCCATCCGACGCTGGAACTGGCCCGACGCAGCCTGCCGTATGGCGCGTATACGGACGTGGACGGCCACATCAAGGGGCTGATCTATGCGCCGTTCGTGCGCTTCGTGGCGGAAGACTTCGGCCTGCAGGCCGACGTGCGGGTGGGGGTACGCACCGCAGACCTGCCGGCGCTGATGGCGAAGGCCGAGTACTTCATGGCCTCGGTGCATCCGTGGATACGCTGGTCCGAGCGCGAACCGCCCGCCAAGGGCGGGCATCTGGTGCTGGTGACGCGCGCCACGGCTGACGGCGTGACGTTTCACAACCCTTCCGGCGAACCGGGCGTGCAAGCGGACGCCAGGGTTCCGCTGCACGTGTTCGATACGTTTTTCGCGGGCCGCGGGGTGGCGATCCTGCCGCAAGGCGGCCGGCCCGGTCTGGACGCGTAGCGGGCCGTCGCAGGCGAAGCCCCCGCGTGCCGCAAGCCAGGCGTCGCGGGCGGGGGACGCATTCGTGCCGCCCGTCAGGCGTTGCGGGCGCGGCGCAGGTGCTTCCAGACCAGCATCGCGGCGACCAGGTAGGCCACGGCGATGATGCTGTAGGCGACGGGCAGGCTGGCGTGCCAGTCGGGCAAGAGGTGCAGCACGGTGCCCATCAGCGCCACGCCGACCAGGGCCCCCGACTGGCGGTTCGCGTTCAAGGCGGCCGCGGCGCTGTTGGCGTGGTGCTTGCCGGACACTTGCATGACGACGCTGGTCATCGCCGGAACGGCGATACCGACGCCCAGATTGGCCAGGGCCACCACGATGGCAAAGGGCCAGTAGGCGATGTCCGGTGTAAACGCGGCCAGGCCGACTGCGCTCATGAGGGTGGCGAGCGAAATGCCGCCCAGCAGCGAGGCCGACACATTCCAGCGGGCAGACACGCGGCCAGAGATCAAGTTGCCGATCGAGAACACGGCCAGCATGGGCACGAGCTGGATGCCGGTCTGCAAGGCGTCGGCGCCGCGGGCGTGCTGCAGGAACAGGCTGAGCAGGAACAATTGGCCGTACGACGCGAGGTTGATGAGGAAACCGACGCCGTTGGCCGCGGCGAATTGCGAGGTCTGGAACAAGGTGCGCGGGATGATGGGTTCGGCGTGGCGCCGTTCGCGGCGCACGAGCAGGACGGCGGTGGCTGCGCACAGCGCGACGGCGGCCAGGATGGGCGCCGACGACCAGCCGTAGGCATTGCCCTGGATCAGCACAAAGCACAGCGAGGACAAGGCGATGACACCCAGCACATGGCTGAGCGGATTGAGCGCGCGCGGCCGGCGCGGGGCGGCCTGGATGCGGCGCCGTGCCAGCCACAGGCCGGCCAGGCCCAGCGGCAGGTTGATGAGGAAGATGCCGCGCCAGCCGAACTGGTGGATCAGCACGCCGCCGAGCAAGGGGCCGGCGGCGCCGGCCACGGCGACGATGGCCGACCAGGCGGCCAGCATGCGGTTGCGCACGTGTTCGTCTTCATAGGCGTGGGTCAGCAGGCTGAGCGAGCTGGGCATGAACAGCGCCGCGCCCAGGCCTTGCAGCATGCGGGCGGCGATCAGCATATCGCCGTTGGGGGCGATGCCGCAGAGCAGCGAAGCCAGGGTGAAGACACCCAGGCCGGCCAGGTAGATGGTCTTGGCGCCGTAGCGGTCGGCCAGGGCGCCGGCCACCAGCAACAGGGCAGCGAAGGTCAGGGTGTACCCGTCGACGATCCAGACCAGGTCGGTGAGCGGCACGGTGAACTGCAGCGCGATGCTGGGCAGGGCGACGTTGACGACGGTGACGTCCAGCATGGCCATGACGAAGCCGATGGCCAGGGTGACCAGAGGCAACAGGCCCGTCGTGGCGGGCCGCTGGGCGGGAGCCGGGACGGCGGGTGTGACAGGGGCGGTGGGGCAGGCGGTGCGCATGGCAAGCATTCCGGGGGGACTTTCCGAGGTGCACAGCTTAGGAGCTTTCCGTGATGCAAAAAAGAGGAATAATTGCTTTATCGTGATGCAAAATTGCATCCTGTGAGGGGCTGGACGCCGTCACCGTGCCGCTATCCTCATGCCCGCCCGGCGGCCGCCGAACGGGCGCATGCACACAGACACACGCCGCCACCGCGGCAAGGAGCCGGCTCCATGGATTGGGACAACGCGCGGATATTCCTGGCCATTTACCGCAATGGCACGCTGCGCGGTGCGGCCGCGTTGCTGCAAATCGACCAGGCCACCGCGGGGCGTCGGCTGGCGGCGTTGGAAACCTCGCTGGATGCCCGCCTGTTCCTGCGCACGCCGACCGGCTATGTGCCGACGGCGGCGGGTGAACAGGCGTTTGCAGCGGCCGAGCGCATGGAGCAGGCGGCCGACCAACTGCAACGCCAGATGCAGGGGCTGGATCATCGCCTGTCCGGTGTGGTGCGGGTGGCGACGTCCGAGACGGTTGCCCGTTACTTCATCATGCAAGCCATCGGCCGCCTGCACCAGCAGCATCCGGACATCCGCATCGCGCTGTCGACAGCGATTCAGCTGAGCAACCTGACGCGCCGCGAGGCCGATCTGGCGATCCGCAATATCAAGCCCGACAACCCCGACCTGATCCAGCGCCACCTGACGCGCAAGGAGGTCGGGCTGTATGCGTCCAAGTCCTACCTCGAGGCGCACGGCGAGCCCAAGCCCGGCACGGCATTCGCGGGTCATACGCTGGTGACCTATCAGCAGTCGGTGTTGCCGGGCTGGTCCGATACGTTCTGTGGCGAGCCGACGGGCAATGGGCGCATCGCCATGGAATTGAATTCGGGCCTGATGATCATCGAGGCCGTGGCGGCGGGGCTGGGAATCGGTGAACTGCCGGTGCACATGGCACCGCAGTACCCGGACCTGGTGCGCATCTGGCCGAATCGCAGCGAGCCCTACGACCTGTGGTTGGTGATGCACGGGGACCTGAACCGCACGGCGCGGGTGCGGGCCGTGGCGGACGCGATCATCGAGGTGTTCGAGGACGACTGAGGCGTGGCGGCGCGTTCGGCGGGAAGGCCTGTGGGGCCGGGCCAGCCCGGGTTGTGGCGGCGCGTGGCAGGCGCTAAGGTTGACCGTTCGGCGGCCGCGCGTCGCCGCGATGTCTTCCCTGACCTGGAACAAGGAGTTGCGTGTGTCCGAGCTTTGGCGTTTGTCCGCAGTTGAATTGGCCGCGCGTATTCGCCGGCGCGAGGTGTCCGCGGTCGAGGCCGCGCAAAGCGCGCTGGCGCGGCTGCAGGCCGTGAACCCGTCCATCAACGCGGTGGTCGACTATCGCCCCGAAGACACGCTGGCGCAGGCCGCGCAGGTGGACGAGGCCCTGGCGCGCGGCGAGGCGCCTGGCCTGCTGGCGGGCGTGCCGGTGACGGTCAAGGTCAACGTGGACCAGGCAGGCTTCGCCACCACCAACGGCGTGACGCTGCAGAAGGACCTGATCGCTGCCGTCAACAACCCGGTCGTGGACAATCTGCGCCGCGCCGGCGCGGTAATCGTGGGGCGCACCAACACGCCGGCCTTTTCATTGCGCTGGTTCACCAGCAATCGGCTGCACGGCCACACCCTGAATCCGCGCAATCCGGCGTTGACGCCAGGCGGTTCTTCGGGCGGCGCGGCCGCGGCCGTGGCGGCGGGCATCGGCCACCTGGCGCATGGCACGGACATCGCGGGGTCGATCCGCTACCCGGCCTATGCCTGCGGCGTGCATGGCTTGCGGCCTTCGCTGGGACGGGTGCCCGCCTACAACGCCGCCTTGCCCGAACGCACTATCGGTGGACAGATCACTGCGGTGTCGGGGCCGATGGGGCGCAGCATTGCCGACGTGCGCCTGGGGCTGGCCGCGATGGCCGCGCCCGATCCGCGCGATCCCTGGTGGGTGCCTGCGCCCCTCACGGGGCCGGACGTGCCGCGACGCGCGGCGCTGTGCCTGAACCCGGATGGCATGCAGACCGAGCCGGCGGTGGTCAAGGCCCTGCAGGAGGCCGCCCGCCGCCTGAGCGAGGCGGGTTGGTCGGTGGACACGCTGGATGCCGTGCCGCCCTTGCAGGAAGCGGCGGATCTGCAGATCCGCATGTGGATGGCCGACGGCTACGAGGGCATGGTCGAGGCCGCCCGCAAGGAAGGCGACGCCGGGGCGATTGCGGCGTTGGCGGGCCAGCGCGAGCGTGCGGCCGGCATGGACCTGGCGCGGTTTTCGGCCATCCTGACGCGCCGCGCGACGTTGACGCGTCTTTGGGAACTGTTCCTGGCGGACTATCCGGTGCTGCTGTTGCCGGTGTCCGCCGAATTGCCGTTTGCCGACGATCTGGATCTGCAAGGCGACGCAGCCTACGACCGCGTGTGGCGCGCGCAGATGACGCAGATCGGGCTGCCGTTCATGGGCTTGCCCGGCCTGACCGTGGCCATGGGCAGCGCGGGCGACAGCCCGGTGGGCGTGCAGGTGGTGGCGGGACGCTACCGCGAGGACCTGTGCCTGGCGGCAGGCGAAGCGATTGAAACGGCGGGGCCGCCGGTCGACATCGCGCAGCCGCAGCCGCGCTGAACGTGTGATGGGTGGCGGGCACGACGCCCGCGGCGCTGTCTGGCAGGCCCCGGCATCCGGGGCCTTGCCGTTTCTGGCGTTGTCAGGCGGCCGCCGCTTGGCGCCATTCGGCGCGCAGCAGGCCCATCATGCCGGTGTCCCAGCGCACGTCGCCTGCCTGCGTGGACGAACGCCGCACGCCTTCGAACGTGAAACCCAGGGCCTGGTACAGGTGGATGGCGCGTTCGTTGAAGGTGTAGACGTTGAGTTCCAGGCGCTCGATGCCCGGCGTGCGGAAGGCTTCGTCGATCAGCAGGGTCACCATGGGGCGGCCCAGCCCCTGGCCACGCTGGTCGGGGGCGATGACGACGCGGCCCAGGCGGGCGTTGCCGTCGCGCCAATCGTAGGCCAGCTGCGCATGGCCCACGGGGGCGCCGTCGCGGCAGACCATCCAGCAGCGCCGCGAGGGCGGCTGCGTTTCACCTTCCCGCAGCATGATGTCCAGGTCGGCCGACGTGATCGGGTACGAGACGTGTGACCCGCCCCATTGCACGACGTCGGGCAGGCTCGTGAACCAGCTGGCCAGGAGGGTGTAGTCGGACGGGGTGAACGGGCGCAGGGTCAGCATGGAAGTCCTGAAGTCGGGATGCGAGTGAAACGCCGGGAAAATCAGGGGGCCGTGAAGCGCAGGCTCAAGACGCCAAGATCGCCATAGGCGATGTCGATGTCGCGGTTGGCGGGCACGTCCAGGAACCCTGCATACGAACCCGTGATGACGTGCTGGCCCGCTTGCAGGCCCAGCCCTTGCTCACGCAGGAAGTTCGCCAGCCAGTACAGCCCGGCCTTGGGATGGTCGTTGGGGTGGATGCCGGCGTGCTGTTCGACTTCGGCGCCGTCCACCGACAGGGTGAGCGTCATGGTGGCGGGGGCGTCATCGGGCGATGCCAGGCGCGGGCCCAGCACCAGGCCGCCGTTGAACATGTGGTCGGCCAGCAGTTCGGGCAGGCTGGCGTGTTCGGGGGCGGCGTAGCGGCAGCCCAGCACTTCCAGCGCCAGCCGCGCATCGCCGATGGCGGCATCGATCTCGGCGTGGCTGTAGGGCTCGCTGCGGGCAGGCAGGTCGCGTGCGAGTTCGAACGCGATTTCGGGTTCGATGCGCACGATCGGCGTGCGGCTGGCGATGACGCCGGCCTGGGCCACCGTCGATGCGTAGATGGGGGCGACGACGGTTTTTTCGGGCGAGGGCAGCGCGCTTTTCCAGGCGGCGATGGCGTCCTGCCGGGTTTGCAGCAGCAACCGGGCCGTGCATTGCTGCACGGCAAGGGCCTGGCCCACGGTTTGCGGCCGGCAGGCCACGGGCAGGCGCGGGCCGGCCACGCCGGATTCGCGCGCGGCGATCAGGGCGCGCGCGGCGTCGGCGCAGCCGGGATAGTCTTCGATCTGGAGATGCATGCGGGTCAGGCTCCCAGGTAGAGCAGGGTCCACAGCACGATCATGGCGATCAGGCCCAGCCAGCACGAACCCCAGAAGCCGACGATGGGCCATTTCAGGGCCAGCGGCGTCTTCTTGGGATCCACATGGGGGAGCAGGTCGTTGGCGTTGCCGATGAGCCAGAAGCGGGTGCCCGGAAACATCAGGCGGAAAAAATAGTCCAGCATGATCGCGGCCTGGATGGCCAGCGGATAGGCCTTGAACGGGCGGTGCTGCAGGTAGGGGTGCTTGAGTACGGCGTTGATCTCTTTGCTTTTGACGAAGAACAACCAGATGCCGCAGAGCGAGCAGGTGATGAAGCACAGCACGAAAAGGCTGAAGGCCATGGCCATGGCGGGTGAATGCATGGAAATTCCGACAGGTGTGCGGCGGCGCCGCAGGGTCAATGTGAAGGGTCAGCCGCGGGTCTGGCCTTCGCCAGTCAGCACCCACTTGAGGGTGGTCAGGCCTTCCAGGCCGACCGGGCCGCGGGCGTGCAGGCGGTTGGTCGAGATGCCGATTTCCGCGCCCAGGCCGTATTCGAAGCCGTCCGCAAAGCAGGTCGGCAGGTTGACGTAGACCGAGCTGGAATCGACTTCGCGCTGGAAGCGCTGGGCCGAGGACAGGTCTTCGGTGACGATGGCGTCGGTGTGGCCGGAGCCCCAGCGCGCGATGTGTTCGATGGCGTCGTCCAGCGAGTCGACGATGCGAATCGCCAGGATCGGGCCCAGGTATTCGGTGGCCCAGTCTTCTTCGGTGGCCGGTGTGGCGTGGGGCAACAGCGCCAGCGTGCGCGGGCAGCCACGCAGTTCGACGCCGTGTTCGCTCAGGGCCGCCGCCAGGCGCGGCAGGATCGACACCGCTGCGACCGCGTCGACCAGCAGGGTTTCCATCGCGCCGCAGATGCCGTAGCGATAGGTCTTGGCGTTGAAGGCGATGGCGTGGGCCTTGTCGGGGTCGGCGGCGGCGTCGATGTAGATGTGGCAGTTGCCGTCCAGGTGCTTGATGAGCGGCACCCGGGCTTCCTGCGCCAGCCGGGCGATCAGGCCCTTGCCGCCGCGCGGCACGATGACGTCGATGTGTTCGGTCATGGTGATGAGCTTGCCCACCGCGGCGCGGTCGGCCGTGGCGACGACCTGCACCGCATCCTGCGGCAGGCCGGCGGCGGCCAGGCCCAGCTGCACGATGCGGCCCAGGGCCACGTTGGAATGCAGGGCTTCGCTGCCGCCGCGCAGGATGGCGGCGTTGCCCGACTTCAGGCACAGCGCCGCCGCGTCGATGGTGACGTTGGGGCGGGACTCGTAGATGATGCCGATCACGCCCAGCGGGACGCGCATCTGGGCCACCCGCATGCCGTTGGGGCGCACGGTGGTGGCGGTGATGCTGCCGATGGGGTCGGGCAGGGCGGCGATCTGGCGCAGGCCCTCGGCCATGTGCGCCAGGGTCTTTTCCGACAGGGTCAGGCGGTCGAGCAGGGCGGCTTCCAGGCCGTTGGCGCGGGCGGCGGCGACATCCTTGGCGTTCGCGGCCAGCAGCTCGTCCTGGTTGGCGGCCAGCGCGTCGGCCATGGCCAGCAAGGCCTGGTTCTTGGCGGCGCTGTTGGCGCGCATCATGGCGCGGGAGGCCCGGCGTGCGTTCTCGCCCAGGGTCAGCATGGCTTGTTCGATGGAAGACGAGGACATGACGGCGTCGTTCATAGTGTTGGGGCGGTAGGGAGACCGCCAGCGGAATGGGGATAGTTTATCCGGCCGGGCGGCCGGAGGGGACGAGTGGGGCGGCTAGGCCGCCTTCACGGTCGGCCGCCGGCAGCGGCCACGCGCAGGGCCAGGCGGGTCATTTCTTCCCAGGGGTCGGATAGCCGCCCAGGGACGGACAGCCCCTTGATGAGACGGTCGACTTCATGGGCGTGCTGCACTGCGGCGGGCCAGACGGCGGGATGCACCCGCCCCAGCGCTTGCAGCGCCAGCCGTTCATGGGCGCCGAAGATACGCAGGCGGCGCATCAGGCCGTTGGCGTCCTGTCCCAGGCTGCGGGCTTCGGCCACGCGTGCCAGGAGGCGGATTTCTTCGCCCACCGCCCATAGCACCAGGGGCAGCGCTTCGCCTTCGGCGCGCAGGCCGTCGATCATGCGGATGGTGCGGGCGACGTCACCGGCCAGCATGGCGTCGCGCAGGCCGAACACGTCGTAGCGCGCCACGTTGAGCACGGCGCGTTCGACGTCTTCGGCGGCCAGTTGGCCTTCCGGGTAGAGCAGGCCGAGCTTCTGGATTTCCTGGTGGGCGGCCAGCAGGTTGCCTTCGACCTTGTCGGCCATCCATTGCAGGGTGGCGTTGTCGGCCCGCTGGTTCTGGCGGGCCAGGCGCATGCCGACCCAGGCGGGCAGGCGGGTGCGCTCGATGCTCGCGATATCGACCATCATGCCGCCGCGGCCCAGGGCCTGGACCCAGCGGCTTTCGCGGGTGGCCTTGTCCAGGCGCGGCAGGGCGATCAGGACGAGCGTATCGGGATTGTCCGCCTGCTTTTCGGCTTGCTCGGCCAGGCGTGCCAGGGTATCGGCGCCGGCCTTGCCGGGCTTGCCGGTGGGGATCTTGATTTCCAGGATGCGGCGGTCGCCGAACAGCGAGACGCTTTGCGTGGCGGCGGTGACCGAGCTCCAGTCGCTGCGCGCGTCCATCACCATCGACAGGCGGTCGGTGTAGCCGGCGTTGCGGCCGGCGGCGCGCAGGGCGTCGACGGCCTCGGTGACCAGGAGCGGCTCGTCGCCCGATACCGTGTACAGCGGGGCCAGGCGGTTGCCGGCCCGCTGCAGGTGGTCAGCCAGCCGATCCGCGTCCAGGGGTTGTGCCATCGGTCAGCGCAGGTTGGCCGGATCGGTGGTGGACGGGGTCTGCCACGGCGCCGGCGTGCTGCGCTGCTGCGGCGCGGTCGGGTCGTACAGCGGGATTTCGCCGTCTTCGCCACGCTGCTCGCGCGTCTCGAAGGCCTTGCGGACCTCAGGCGCGGTCATGCGGCGCAGCAGGCGGGCAACGAGATCGCGCTGCATGGAGTTGTACAGCGTTTCGATCTGGCCCTGCTTGGCCTGGACGATCTGGTCGTCGTAAGGCATTTCGCGGAAGATCGACAGCGTGGTGTCCGGGATCAGGGCGCGGCCCTTGTCGTCGATGAGACGGAAGGTGTAGTTGATGCCGAGTTCGTATTCCTCGACGCGGCCCTGGGCGTTCAGCGACACCTCGCGCAGCGAACGGTCGTTGGCGACCTGCTGCAGGATGGCTTGCGCTTCCTTGGGCGAGGCGACCAGCTTGGTGTTGGGCGAGGCCGCGCGCAGCGCGCGGCGCACGTCGGCGCCAAACAGGGTGTTGTCGGGAATGCCGATGTACAGCGTATCGAACGGCAGAGGCGTGACGCCTCGCAGCGTGAAGCCGCAGGCCGTCAGCAGCATGAACAGCGCCAGGCAGGCGCCGCGCAGCAGCCATGATTGGCGGGGGGAGTGCGTTTGTTGCCCGGCGAAGTACATGCTTGACCTCATCAGCCTACGACGTTGACCAGTTTGCCCGGGACCACGATAACCCGCTTGGGCGGGCGGCCTTCCAGGTAGCGGGCGACTTCTTCCTGGGCGGCGGCGAGCTGTTCGATCTCTTCCTTGGCGGCCTTGGCGGCCACGCGGATCGAACCGCGCAGCTTGCCGTTGACCTGCAGCATCAGTTCGATTTCGTCCGCCACCAGCGCGGCTTCGTCGACATGCGGCCACGGCGCGTCGAGCAGGTCGCCCAGCTCTTTGGCGTAGCCCAGGTCTTGCCAGAGGTGCCAGGTGATGTGCGGCACCACCGGATACAGCACGCGCAGCAGCACGCCCAGCGTTTCCGTGTAGGCGGCGTCGGCATGGGCGCCTTCGGGCAGCTTGGCGTCGTCGATGGCGTTGAGCATCTTCATGCACGCCGACACGACGGTGTTGTACTGGATGCGCTGGTAGTCGTAGTCGGCCTGCTTGAGCAGGTTGTAGACCTCGCGGCGCAGATCCTTCACGGGGGCGGGGGCGTCGGCCCAGTTGGCGCCGGCGGCCAGGCCGCGCGCCACGGTGTCGCGCTGTGCGTAGCTGATGGACCACAGGCGGCGCAGGAAGCGGTTCGAGCCTTCGACGCCGGAATCGGACCATTCAAGGGTCTGCTCGGGCGGGCTGGCGAACATGACGAACAGTCGTGCGGTATCCGCGCCCAGCGTGTCGATCAGCGATTGCGGATCGACGCCGTTGTTCTTGGACTTGGACATGGTGCCCACGCCGCCATAGGTGATGTCGGAGCCGTCGGACTTGAGCTTGGCGCCAGTGATGGCGCCGCGGGCGTCATAGACGTTTTCGACCTCTTCGGGCCAGAAGTATTCGATGCCGCCCTGGGCGTTCTTGCGCGAGTAGATGTGGTTCAGCACCATGCCCTGGCACAGCAGCTTGGTGAAGGGCTCGTCGAAATTGAGCAGGCCCATGTCGCGCATGACCTTGGTCCAGAAACGGGCGTACAGCAGGTGCAGGACCGCGTGCTCGATGCCGCCGATGTATTGATCCATCGGCATCCAGTAGTCGTTGCGCGCGTCGACCATGGCGGTGTTGTTGCCCGGCGACGTGTAGCGCATGAAATACCAGGACGAATCCACGAAGGTGTCCATCGTGTCCGTTTCGCGGCGCGCGGGCTTGCCGCAGCTGGGGCAGGCGCAGGACAGGAAGGCTTCGTTCTTGGTCAGCGGGTTGCCGCTGCCGTCCGGGATCAGGTCGTCGGGCAGGACGACCGGCAGGTCTTTTTCGGGGACCGGCACGGGGCCGCAATCGGCGCAGTGGATGATGGGGATCGGGGTGCCCCAGTAGCGCTGGCGCGAGATGCCCCAGTCGCGCAGGCGCCAGGTGGTCTGTTTTTCGCCCAGGCCTTGCGCGCCCAGGTCGGCGGCGATGGCGTCCACGGCCTCTTTGTGCGACAGGCCGTCGTACTTGCCGGAATGGATGGTGCGGCCGGCCTGCTTGTCGCCGTACCATTCCTGCCAGGCGTCGGTGGAATAGGCCTTGCCGGCCACGTCCACGACCTGGCGGATCGGCAGGTTGTATTTCTTGGCGAAGGCGAAGTCGCGTTCGTCGTGGGCGGGCACGCCCATGACGGCGCCGTCGCCGTAGGTGATCAGCACGTAGTTGCCGACCCAGACTTCGACCTGGTCACCGGTGATCGGATGGGTGACGTAAAGGCCGGTGGGCATGCCTTCTTTTTCGCGCGTGGCCAGTTCGGCTTCGGTGGTGCCGCCCAGCTTGCATTGCTCGATGAAGGCGGCCAGCGCCGGGTTGGACTGCGCGGCGTGCGTGGCCAGGGGGTGCTCGGGGGCCACGGCGCAGAAGGTCACGCCCATGATGGTGTCGGCGCGGGTGGTGAAGACGTACAGCTTGCCGTCCTGGATCAGCTGGCCGTCCTGGCCGGCGATCTGGTGCGGGAAGGCAAAGCGCAGGCCTTCGGACTTGCCGATCCAGTTTTCCTGCATCAGGCGCACACGCTCGGGCCAGCCGGGCAGGTCGTTTTGGACGGCGCCCAGCAGTTCGTCGGCGTAGTCCGTGATGCGCAGGTAGTAGCCGGGAATTTCGCGCTTTTCAACCGGCGCGCCCGAGCGCCAGCCGCGGCCGTCGATGACCTGTTCATTGGCCAGCACGGTCTGGTCGACCGGGTCCCAGTTGACGACCTGGGTCTTGCGGTAGGCGACGCCCTTTTCGAGCATCTTCAGGAACAGCCACTGGTTCCATTTGTAGTATTCGGGGTCGCAGGCGCACATTTCGCGCGACCAGTCGATTGCCAGGCCCATCGACTTCATCTGCTTCTTCATATAAGCGATGTTGTCGTAGGTCCATTTGGCCGGCGGCACCTTGGACTTGATGGCGGCGTTCTCGGCCGGCATGCCGAAGGCGTCCCAGCCCATCGGCATCAGGACGTTGTAGCCCCGCATGCGCAACTGGCGAGCCATCATGTCGTTGATGGTGTAGTTGCGCACGTGGCCCATGTGCAGCTTGCCGCTGGGATAGGGCAGCATCGAGCAGGCGTAGAACTTCGGCTTCTCGGAGCCGTCCGGGTTCTTTGCGTGTTCTTGGACCAGATAGGCGTCGCGGGCCTGCCAGTCTTGGTGGGCGGCCGCTTCGACGGTAGTGGGGAGGTAACGTTCCTGCATGGGCTCGTGCGCGATGGCGAAAAAGGGGTGAGCCGCCCTCGCGCACGGGGCGCGGGGGCGGTCAAAACCCCTGATTATAGGAGGTGCTAGGCGCGGATAGGGGACGGGGCCGTTTCCGGGATGCGGGCACTGGCCGCCAGCATGCCATACGCCAGGGTTATGGCCCCGAGAACGGCGCCCGCGGTGACCACGCCGGGCCAGCCAAAATGGGAGTACAGCCAGGACGATACCAGCGATCCGGTGGCCCCGCCGATGAAATAGCTGGTCATGTAGCCGGCGGTCAGGCGGCTGCGGGCCTCGGGGCGCAGGCGGTAGAGCGAACTGGTATTGGTGACGTGGACGCCCTGGATGGCCAGGTCCTGGATCAGGATGCCGGCCAGCAGGGCGATCACCGAGGCCTGGCCGAAGGCCATCAGGCCCCAGGAGGCCACGAGGAGCAGCAGCCCGATCCGGGTGGCCTGGTTGCCCAGGCCGCGGTCGGCCAGCCGGCCAAAGCGGTTGGCGGCATAGGCCCCGGCCGCGCCGGCCAGGCCGAACAGCCCGATCGTCGTGTTGTTGAATTGGTAGGGCGGGCTGGACAACAGGAAGGTCAGGGGCGTCCAGAGCATGCTGAAGGCAGCAAACAGCAGGAAGCCCAGCAGCGAACGGCCGCGGAACAGGGGCTCTTCGGCGTACATGCGAAAGATCGATCCCAGTAGTTGCGGGTAGCTCATGCCGGCCTGGGGCGCGTGGCGCGGCAGTACCTTCCAGAGGGCGCACGACATGCCCAGCATCAGGATGGCGGCGACCCAGTAGACGGTGCGCCAGCTGCCCAGGTCGGCCAGTGCGCCGGCGACGGTTCGGGCCAGCAGAATGCCAAGCAGCAGGCCGCTCATGACCGTGCCCACGGCCTTGCCGCGTTCGTGCGGAGCGGCCAGCGTGGCCGCGAAGGGCACCAGGATCTGTGCCACTACCGACAGCGTGCCGGTGATGGCGGTGCCGAGCATCAGGGTGGTGATATCGGGGGCGAATGCGGAAACCAGCAGTCCGCCCGCGGACAGGAAGGTCATCAGCACGATCAGGCTGCGCCGCTCGAACAGGTCGCCCAGGGGCACCAGGAGGAGCAGGCCGATCGCATAGCTGAGCTGCGCGGTCATGACGATACTGCCGGCGGCGGCGGTGGACAGCGTGAACTGCTGGCTGATGGTGTGCAGCAGCGGTTGCGCGTAATAGTTGCTGGCGACGGCCAGGCCGGTGGCGACCGACATCAGCAGGATGACGGGCGCGGTGAGCGGGGCGGGCTGGGCGGTGCGGGAGGGGGAGTTCATGCGGAGCAATGCGTGGATGAAGAGCCGGGCAAGCGGGGCCCGGTACCGAGGCGACGGATCAGGCGTCGACGCCGCCAGGCGTTTCCTGGTCGTGAGGGATCAGCAGTTTTTTCAGCAGGCCGGCCATCTGGCGGCGTTCGGTGGCGGTCAGCGGGGCGAGCAGGGCGTCGAGCTCGCGCAGATAGTCCTTGAGTACCAGCTTGATGACGCGCAGGCCTTCGGCGGTGAGCGCGACGATGACGCCGCGGCGGTCTTCGGGGTTGGGCGTGCGCGCCAGCAGGCCAGCCTGTTCCAGGCGGTCCAGGCGGTTGGTCATGGCGCCGGAGGTCAGGAGCAGCGCGTCCACCAGTTTCTGTGGGTTCATCGCGTGGGGTGCGCCGGTGCGGTACAGCGTGGCCAGCACGTCGAATTCACCCTGATGCAGGTGATAGCGCTTGAACGCACGGTTCACGTCGCGCGCGGCGAAAGCGTTGAAACGAAACACGCGGCTGACGACGCTCATGGGCGAGATATCCAGGTTGGGGCACTCGCGGGCCCATTGCGACAGCACCTGATCGACCAGATCGTTCATGATGGCTTTATATGAAGTTTCTTTACATAAAGATAAATTCTAGCAGCTTGGCCGCAGGTCATGCAAAGCGAGCATGCGGGACGACAGGTCTGCCGAACGCGCCGTGGCCTCAGGCGCGCGGTCAGGGAGGAACATCGGACCGTGAAAAAAGAAAGGGCCCGCCCCTTGCGGGGCAGGCCCTTTCCGGCTTGACCGGATACTCGCGCGGAAATTACTGCGCGGCGTCCTTCAGCTTCTTGAGCGGGCGAACCTTCACCTTGACCGAAGCCGGCTTGGCGGGGAACCAGCGCTCTTCGCCGGTGAACGGATCCTTGCCGAAGCGCTTGGCCTTGGCGGGAACCTTCTGCACGGCAACCTTGAACAGGCCGGGCAGCGTGAATTCGCCAGCGCCCTTCTTGTCCACGGAGCTCAGCACCGAGGTTTCCAGGCTGGCCAGGACGGCCTTGACGGCCTTGGCTTCAACGCCGGACTGCTCGACGATGTAGGCGATCAGCTGGGTCTTGTTCAGAGCAGCCTTGATAGCCTTGGGGGCGGCAGCAACCTTCTTGGCGGCAACGACCTTCTTGGCAGCGGGCTTCACTGCGGGTTTGGCGGCGGTAGCCTTCTTTGCGGGCGCCTTGGCGGCGGGCTTGGTGACTTTCTTGGCAGGAGCTTTTGCTTTCGTGGCCATGGTCAAAATCCGTATGTTGAGGACATTGGGGCAGCGCGCGCCGAATATCGGCGTTTGACGCTACGCGCCCGATGATAGCGGAACCTCGGCGGTTTTTGCGCCTTTCTACGGGCCTTTCGATCAATGTTTGTTGTTTTCCACGCAGAAAAACCCTTTCTGCAAGGGCTCGCGCAAAATGTCGTGACAATCGCAGCGATTTTTTCAGTGCGCCGCGCAGCGCGAAAAACGCTTGATTGAAGGGGTTTTGAACCATCCGCGCGCAACGTGTTCCAATGCATCGCGGCGCGCATCGGCCGGGTGGGACGGCGGCTTCGCGGCCGTTTGCCTGTCGGCCGCCGGCGCGCCATTCCCACCCCGCATGGAAGTGAAGCAGTCATATGTTGATGAAGAAGTTGGCGGCGAGCGTGCTCGTTGCGACCGCGTGTATGTCCAGCGCCCTGGCGCAATCGATGCCGCAACCGGCGCTGTCGGCCAAAGCCTGGCTGTTGCTGGATGAGACCAGCGGGCAGGTGATTGCCTCGCAAGGCGCCAATGCCCGGATCGAGCCGGCGTCGCTGACCAAGATCATGACGGCGTACGTGGTGTTCGGCGCGCTGCACGACAAGGAAATTTCGCCCGACCAGAAAGTGACCATCTCGACGCGGGCCTGGAAGGTGCCGGCGGGCAGCTCGAAGATGTTCCTGGAGCCCGGTTCGAAGGTGTCGGTGGACCTGTTGCTGCGCGGCCTGATGATCCAGTCGGGCAACGATGCGGCCATTGCGCTGGCCGAGGCGGTGTCGGGCAGTGTCGAGGCCTTCGTGGCCCGCATGAACGATACGGCCGTGAAACTGGGCCTGCACGGCACGCATTTCGCCAGTCCGCATGGCCTGCCGGACGCGGGCACGTATTCCACGGTCAGTGACCTGTCGATCCTGGCCACGCGCTTCATCCGCGATTATCCCGAGCTGTACAAGTCCTATGACTCGGCCAAGACCTTTACCTATAACAATATTACCCAGCCCAATCGCAACCGCCTGTTGTGGCTGGATCCCAGCGTGGACGGCCTGAAAACCGGCCACACCGAGGCGGCGGGCTATTGCATCGTGGCGACTGCCCGGCGCCCGAACGGCACGGATCAGCGGCGCCTGGTGACGGTGGTGGTGGGCACGGCCTCGGACAAGCTGCGCACGCAGGAAAGCCGGGAGTTGCTGGAGTGGGGCTTCCAGGGCTTCAAGACCGTCAAGCTGTATGCCAAGGGCCAGCCGGTGGCAACGCCCGAGGTCTGGAAAGGCCAGGCCGACATGCTGAAGGCGGGTTTTGCGCGCGACGCCTATGTGACGGTGCCGGCGGGCGCGAAGGTGGAGTCGGTCTGGACGCCGCAGGACCCGCTGGTGGCGCCCATCGCGGCGCAGGCCACGGTGGGATCGCTGCGCGTGATGGTCGACGGCAAGCCGGCCATGCAGTTTCCGGTGGTGGCGCTGGAGCCCGTGGCCGAGGCCGGATTCGTCGGCCGCACCTGGGATTCCATCCGCCTGTGGTGGCGCGGCTAACGGCAATATCGAAGAGCGGGCAGGGCATTTAGTGTAAAAAATGCCTTGGCCGGGGCACTGTGCGCCGGATCTTCAGGTTGCCCCCCATGTCCCGCAACGCCCGTTTTCGCCAGCAACTGCAGCATGCCACCCTGATGCACGCCATGTCGGCGCACAATCCCTTGTCGGCCAGGCTGGCGGCCGACTCAGGATTCGACGCGATCTGGGGCAGCGGCTTCGAACTGTCGGCCAGCTATGCGGTGCCGGATGCCAACATCCTGTCGGCCGGCCAGCATCTGGACATGATGCGGGCCATCGCCGCCGTCGTCGATATCCCCGTCATTGCGGACATCGACACGGGTTTCGGCAACGCCATCAACGTGGCCTACGCCGTGCCGCAATACGAAGCGGCGGGCGTATCGGCCGTGGTGATGGAAGACAAGACCTTTCCCAAGGACACCAGCCTGCGCGCCGACGGCCGGCAGGAACTGGTGCGTACGGAAGAATTCCAGGGCAAGCTCGAAGCGGCCTGCGCCGCACGCCGCGACCCGGATTTCTGCGTCATTGCGCGCACCGAGGCGCTGATCGCCGGCCTGGGCCAGGCCGAGGCCCTGGCACGCGCCTCGGCTTATGAAGCCGCCGGCGCCGACGCCATCCTGATCCATTCCAAGCAGACCACGCCCCACGAAGTGCTGGCCTTCATCGCAGCCTGGCAGGGTCGGGTGCCGCTGGTGCTGGTGCCCACGGCCTACCCGCAACTGCGCGAGGCCGACATCCAGGCGCTGGGCAAGGTGGGGCTGGTGATCTACGGCAACCATGCGATCCGCGCGGCCGTGGGGGCGATGCGCGACGTGTTCGCCCGCATCCGGCGCGATGGCGGCATCCATGCCGTGGATGCGGCGTTGCCGACGGTGCGCGATATCATCGACCTTCAAGGCGATGCGGGCATGCGCGAACTGGAACGCAAGTTCCTGCGGTGAACGCGTTGCCATTCGAAGAAAAACCAGGGGTGGGGCAATGGGGGCGGTAGGACGCAGGGCGTGGCTGACGCGCATGTTTGGCGATTGGGTGCCGGAAGTGGGCGCCGTGACGCTGCGCGCGGACCTGGCCGCCGGCCTGCTGGGCGCCTTGCTGGTGCTGCCGCAGGGCGTGGCGTTTGCCACGCTGGCGGGATTGCCGCCGCAATACGGCCTGTATTCGGCCATCGTGCCCTGTATTGTCGCGGCGCTGTTCGGCTCCAGCCGTCATGTCATGTCGGGCCCCACCAATGCGAATTCGCTGGCGCTGTTCGCGGTGCTGACGCCGCTGGCGGTGGCAGGCAGCCCCGGCTATATCGAGCTGGCGCTGGCCGTGACGGTGCTGGTCGGATTGATGCAGTGGCTGGTCGGCACGCTGCGGCTGGGCTCGCTGGCGCATTTCATTTCACCTTCGGCGCTGTTCGGCTTCACCAGCGGCGCGGCCGTGCTGATCGCCGTGCATGCCTTGAAAGACGCGCTGGGCCTGCCGGCGCCGGCCTCGCACGGGGCGGGCACCCTGTTGGCCAGCGTGGTGGCGAACGCTGGCCAGATCCAGGCGGGCGCGGTGCTGGTGACGGCCGTGACGCTGGTCTGCGCGCTGCTGGTCAAGCGCTGGGACAAGCGCAAACCCTACATGTTGGCGGGCTTGGCAGCGGGGGCGCTGGTCGCCGCGGCGTTCAATGCATTGACCGCGCAACATGGGGCTGCGCCCGTGCCGGTGCTGGGCGACCTGGCGCAACCCTGGCCGCCGTTCCACGTGCCCAGCGTCGACTGGCGGGCCCTGCCGGACCTGCTCAGCCTGGCGTTTGCGTTGACCATCGTGGCGCTGGCGCAGTCGATTTCCATCGCCAAGGCGGTGGCCGCGCGCTCGGGGCAGCGCATCGATGCCAATCGTGAATTCATCGGGCAGGGGCTGTCCAACGTGGTGGGTGGGTTCTTTTCCTGCTATTTGTCCTGCGGCTCGCTGAACCGGTCGATTCCCAATTACGAGGCGGGTGCCCGCACGCCGCTGGCTTCGGTATTTTCGGCGTTGCTGCTGATGGCGCTGGTCGCGTTGACCGGACCGCTGCTGTCGCAGATTCCGCATGCGGCCATTGCCGGCCTGTTGCTGCTGGTGGCGTGGACTTTGCTGGACGTGCCGCGCTGGCGCCAGCTGATCCGCACGCAGCCGGGCGAATGCGCGATTGCCGCGGCCACGTTGGCGGCCACCATCACCATTCGCATGGAAGTGGCCATTCTGCTGGGCACCGTACTGTCGCTGATGGTCTATCTGCACCGCACGTCGCGACCGGCGATGCGCACCATGGGCTTTGATTCGCGCGGGCTGGACCGCCGCTTCGTGGTGCTCGAGGCGCAGCCGGAAGCACTGCCGGAATGCCCGCAGCTCAAGCTGCTGCGCATGGAAGGGTCGGTCTATTTCGGGGCCGCCGCGCACGTAGCGCAGCGCCTGCAGGAATTGCGCACCGCGCCTGATGCGCCGCGCCATCTGCTGGTCATGGCCAAGAGCATGAATTTCATCGACCTGGCCGGCGCCCAGGTCTGGGATGACGAGCTGGCGGCGCGACGTGCGATGGGGGGCGACCTGTACTTCCACCGGCCCCGGCCCGAAGTGCTGGCCATGTGGCGCCGCACGGGCTTTCTGGACAGGCTGGGCGCGGACCACGTGTTTCCCGACAAGGCCACGGCGCTGCACGCCATCTACGCCAAATTGGACCGCGGCATCTGTGCGGGCTGCCAGGCCAAGGTGTTCTGGGAATGCCAGCCGGACAGCCCGCAGTCCGGCGGTTGATCGCGCATGCCGTTCAGGCCCGCGGCGTTTCGGTGCCCAGGTAGGCGGCCTTGACCCGTTCGTCGGCCGCGATGGCGTCAGGGGGGCCTTCGGCCAGCAGGCTGCCGCGCACCAGCACTGCGATGCGGTCGGCATGCTTGAAGACGACGTCCAGGCTGTGCTCGGTGAACAGCACCGCCATGCGCTGCGTATCGGCCAGTTCACGCGTCAGGCGCATCAGCGCGTGGCGCTCGTTGGTGGCCATGCCGGCGGTGGGTTCGTCCATCAGCAGCAGGCGCGGGCGGTGTGCCAGCGCCATGGCCAGTTCCACCCGCTTGACCTCGCCATAAGCCAGTACGCCGCAGGGCGTGGCAGCCTGGTCGGCCATCTGCACCTGCGCCAGCAAGGCGCGGGCTTCGTCGACGGCGTGCGCGGCGGCGCGGCGCCAGGGCCGAAACAGCAGGCGGTCGCGCGACAGCAGCGCGGTCTGCACGTTTTCCAGCACCGTCATCGAGCGAAAGGTGGCGGCGGTCTGAAACGTGCGGCCCACGCCCAGCCGGCAGATCCGGCCGGCCGCCAGGCCCACCAGTTCCTGGCCATCCAGCCGCACGGACCCGGCATCGGGACGCAGTTGGCCACCCAGCGCATTGAAGCAGGTGGACTTGCCGGCGCCGTTCGGGCCGATCAGCGCCAGCATCTGGCCGGCGTCGAGGTCGAACGAGACATCGGCCAGCGCGTCGATGCCGCCGAACGACTTGCGCAGCTTGCGTACTTGCAGCAAGGGACCGCTCATGCGTGCCTCCGGCGCAGGCGCCGGGCCGCGCCGGCCAGGCCCTCGGGAAAGAGCATGACCAGCGCCAGGATGGCCAGGCCCAGCACCGCGTGCCAGTATTCGGTGCTGCGGGCCGCGGTGTCCTGCAGCCAGGTGTAGGCCGCCGCGCCGACCAGCGGGCCGGCCAGCGTCTGCAAGCCGCCCAGCAGCACCATCACCAGGCCGTCGACCGAGCGGCTGACGCTGAGCGCATCGGGGGCGATGCTGCCTTTCGAGAACGCATACAGCGAGCCCGCCAGCCCCGCCGCCAGCGAGGCCGCGACAAAGCCTGCCCATTGGATGCGGCGCGTATCCATCCCCAGCGCCTCGGCCCGCAAGGCCGAATCACGGACACCGCGCAGGGCGTAGCCCAGCGGCGCAAACGCCAGCCGCCGCAGCCACCAGACGCCCAGCACGCACAGCGCCAGCGTCACGTAATAGAAACCCGGCCCCTGCGTCAGCCAGCGTGAGGGCCACAGGCCGATCAGGCCGTTGCTGCCGCCCGTCACGTCGTCCCATTGGTAGGCGGTGGCCCAGAGAATCTGCGCCACCGCCAGGGTCAGCATGGCCAGGTACACGCCCGACAGGCGCACGCAGAACCAGCCGAACAGCAACGCGCCCAGCACGGCAGCAAAAGGGCCCAGCAGCAGCGCGGCCTCCATCGGCAGCGCCGCCATTTTCAGCAGCAATGCGGCGCCATAGGCGCCCAGGCCGAACCACGCGGCGTGGCCGAACGTGGTCATGCCGGCCAGTCCGGTCAGGAAATGCAGGCTGGCGGCAAACAGGGCGGCGATCAGCACTTCGGTCAGCAGGATGCCCAGGTACGGCCACTGCGCCGCCGCCAGCGGCGCCAGCACCAATAGCGCCAGCAGCGCGCCATAGGCCAGGCGCACGCGGCGGCCGGCGGGGACGATGGGCGGTTCGGCGGCGGGGGCCTGCGACGACGGTGCGGGCGGCTTGCCCAGCAGGCCCCAGGGCCGCGTCACCAGCACCACCGCCATGACGGCGAATTCGGCCAGCAGGGTCAGTTTGGACAGATTGAAGGCCCACGGTCCGAACTGCACCTGGCCGATGAAGACGAACACGGCCTTGACGCAGCAGATCAGCAGCGCTGCCAGGAAGGCGCCGGGAATCGAGCCCAGGCCGCCCACCACCACGACCACGAAGGCGCTGGCGATGATCTCCAGGTCCAGCCCCAGCGTGGCGGGCACGCGCGGCGCGGCCAGCGCGCCGCCCAGGCCGGCCAGGAAGGCGCCCAGCGTGAAGGCGGAGGTGAACAGCCAGGCCTGGTTGACGCCCAGCGCGGCCAGCATGTCGCGATTTTCCGAGGCGGCGCGCAGCAAACGGCCCCAGCGGGTGCGCATGAGCAGCAGCCACAGCAGGCCCAGCACCACGGGGCCGGCGGCGATCAGCAGCAAGTCGTATTGGGGAAAGCGGCGGCCCAGGATGTCGACGGCGCCCGACAGGCCCGGCGCGCGCGCCGAGAACAGGTCTTCGGGGCCCCACAGCGCCAGCGCGGCGTCGCCGATGACCAGCACCAGGGCAAAGGTCGCGAGCAACTGGAACAGTTCGGGGGCGCGGTACAGGCGCTTGAGCACCAGCAGCTCGGCGGCCGCCCCGACCAGGCCGGTGGCCAGCGCTGCCAGCAGCAGCCCGGCCCAGTAGCCCGGGCCGTCGCCGAAATAGCGGGTGAAGGTCCACGCCAGGTACACGCCCAGCATGTAGAACGAGCCGTGCGCGAAGTTCACCACCCGCGTGACGCCGAAGATCAGCGACAGGCCGGCGGCCACCAGGAACAGCGCGCTGGCGTCGGCCAGGCCGTTGAGCAGCTGCGACAGCAGCCCGGACAGGCTCATCGGGGCCGGCGCGTCAGTGGGCCGGGCGCATCTTGCGCACCTGCTCGTCCTGCGGCTGCAGGCGGGCGCCGTCGATGTAGGCGAAGTCCTTCATGATGCCCTTGCCGTCTTCCACGGCGGTGACGCCGACGTACACGCCCATGGTCGACTGGTGGTCGATCTTGCGGTACTGGATGGGGCCGTAGGGGGTATCCACTTTCAGGCCGGCGAAGGCGTCGACCAGTTTTTCGGTGTCGACCTGGCCCGCGGCTTTCAAGCCCTGGGCGATCGACATGAGCGAGGCGTAGCCCACCACCGAACCGACCTTGGGCGTTTCGTTGTAGCGCTTGCGGTAGGCCTCGACGAAGGCATTGTTGGCGGGGGTGTCGATGGCGTACCAGGGGTAGCCGGTGACGATCCAGCCGGTGGGCGTGTCGGCGCCCAGCGGTTCCAGGTATTCCGGTTCGCCGGACAGCACCGACACCACGGCACGGTTCTCGAACAGGCCGCGGGTGTTGCCTTCGCGCACGAAGCGCGTCAGGTCGGCGGCGAACAGCACGTTGAAGATCGCGTCCGGCTTGGCGTCCGCCAGCGCCTGCACCACGGCGCCCGCGTCCACCTTGCCCAGCGGCACGGCCTGTTCGGCCACGAATTCGACGTCGGACTGGAACGACTTCATCATGGCCTTGAAGGTGGCCACGGCGGACTGCCCGTATTCGTAGTTGGGGTAGACGATGGCCCAGCGCTTCTTGCGCAGCGCGAGCGCCTTGGGCGCCAGGGCGGCCACGTGCATCCAGGTGGATGGCCGCAGGCGGTAGGTATAGCGGTTGCCTTCCTGCCAGGTGATCTTGTCCGTCAGCGGTTCGGCGGCCAGGAAGAACACCTGTTGCTGCTTGGCGAAGTCGGTCAGGGCCAGGCCGGTATTGGACAGGAAGCCGCCGAACAGCAGGTCCACCTTTTCGCGCGCCAGCAGTTCCTGGGCGGCGCGCACCGAGTCGCCGGGGTTGCCGTTGTCGTCGCGCGAGATCACTTCCAGCTTGCGGCCCAGCACGCCGCCCGCCGCGTTGACCTCTTCCAGCGCCAGTTGCCAGCCTTTTTTATAGGGGCCCAGGAAAGCGGGGATGGCTTTGTAGCTGTTGATCTCGCCGATGCGGATCGGCGGTTCCGAGTCTTTGGCGGACGCGACCGGAGTCAGCGCCAGGGCCAGGAGCGCGGGGGCGAGCGCGCGGCGCAGCAGGGTCAGGCAGGGACGGAGCATGGCGGGTATCGCAGGCTGGAGGGCTTGAATGAAGCCGCGCTGGGCAGGGTGACGATGGCCGGCGCGGGGTCGGTTTCGGCCCAATTGAAGCATGGGCGACGCCGCTCGCCAAGGAAAACGGGCCATCCTGGGAAAAACGCCTAGGGGGCGCCGCGCCAGGCGCCAATGAAAAAGGCCCTGCGATGCAGGGCCTTTTCGACTCGCGGAATACCGGCTGAATTACTTCAGCTTGGTTTCCTTGTAGTCCACGTGCTTGCGAGCGACCGGATCAAATTTCTTGATCAGCATCTTCTCGGGCATGTTGCGCTTGTTCTTGGTGGTCGTGTAGAAATGACCCGTGCCGGCAGTCGACTCGAGCTTGATCTTTTCGCGGATACCTTTGGCCATGTCGTGCTCCTAGTATGTCAGATTGGCGGGGGGCCGATTAGGCCAGTTCGCCGCGGGCACGCATGTCGGCCAGCACGGCGTCGATGCCGTTCTTGTCGATCGTGCGAATGGCCTTGGCCGAGACGCGCAGGCGCACCCAGCGGTTTTCGCTTTCAACCCAGAACCGGCGCGATTGCAGGTTGGGCAGGAAGCGACGCTTGGTCTTGTTGTTCGCGTGCGAAACATTGTTGCCCACCATCGGGCCTTTGCCGGTCACTTGGCATACGCGTGCCATGGATGCACCTCTTTATGTCGTTCTTGCGCGCATCGCCGGGGGAGTAGACAGGGTTTCAGCCGCCGGGCTGTGGACGCTGCATGCTGCAGCATTCTGCCGGCCACCCAGTCTTAGTGGATGAGGGGGAATCTGGAACAACCGGGATTTCGCCCGCTGCCTGGGATTCCGCCCAGTGCTTATACCCGCTGCCTGCCATCCGCCTGCACAACATGCGCGGTTTGGGGGTCAGAGTGTTGAACTACAAAGCATAGTAGTCCAGCACGGGAAACTTCATGTGAAGACATAGATTCTAATACGAAAAAGCCAGACAAATCAAGCGATAGGGCTAGGCGGTGTGCGATTGCGCCACGCGGCCCGAGATCCAGGACAGGCAGGCGCAGGTCGCCAGGGTGGTCGTCAGGGGCAGCGCGCTATCGGTCTGCCAGGCGCTGACGGCAAAACCGGCCAGGGCGCCGCAGGACAGTTGAAGCGTCCCCAATAGCGCCGACGCGGCGCCCAGGCGCTTGCCCTGGTCCGACAGCGCCAGCGCCGCCGAATTGGGATTGACGAAGCCCTGGCTGCCCATATAGCAGATCAGGCAGGCCATCAGCAGCGGCAGCGTCATCCAGCCGACCAGGGTCAGCCCGACCGCGGCCAGGCTGGCCGCGGCCAGCGTGGTCAGGGCGCGGCGTTGCAATTGGCGCGGCGTGTGGGTGCGCAACAGGCGCGCGCTGATCTGCGAGCAGATGATGAGCGACAGGGCATTGGTGCCGAACAGCAGGCCATAGTATTTGGGGTCGACGCCGTAGAGCTCGATGAACACCCGCGGCGAACCGATGATGTAGGCGAACATGCCGGCCTGGCCGAAGCCGCCGGCCAGGCTGTGCGACATGAAGCCGCGGTGGGCGAACAGCGCCCGGTAGTTCTGCAGGATGGTCTGCCAGCGCAGCGGCACCACGCGTTCGGGCGCCAGCGATTCTTTCATGATGAGGACGACGGCGGCCATCAGCATGGCGCCGCCGGCCAGCATTACCCAGAACAGGCTGCGCCAGCTGGTGATGGCCAGCAACTGCCCGCCGGCCAGCGGCGCCAGGATGGGGGCCAGGCCCATGATCAGCATCAGCAGCGACATCGCGCGCGCCGCCTCGTGGGTTTCGTAGTGGTCGCGGATGACCGCGCGCGGGATGACGATGCCGGCCGCACCGCCCATCGCCTGCACCACCCGCCAGCCGGTCAGCGCCTCGACCGAGCCCGCCAGCGCGCAGCCCAGCGACGCAATCATGAACAGCGCCAGCCCCACCATCAGCGGCGGCTTGCGGCCAAAGCGGTCAGCCATCGGGCCGTAGAAGACCTGTGCCATGGCCAGGCCGATCAGGTAGGCGGCCAGCGTGCGTTCGACGTCGCCGCGCGGCACGCCCAGGTTTGCCGCGATCGTGGGGAACGCGGGCAGGTACATGTCGATGGCGAAGGGGCCGATTGCCGTCAGGGCGCCCATGAGAATGAGCCAGCCCGGCAGGGAGCCGCGGGATGAGAGTGTTGGGGGCATGTGGATCGCGAAGGGTCGCGCGGGGAACACGGCGCGAGGGACAGGGCGCGTCGCGCTTTATTGCGCGATTTGCACCGAGCCGATGACTGTATCACGGGGCACCTTACACGCAAATGGCAATAGATTTCCGATACAGTCTGGCGTGTCCGTACGTATTTCAGAGGAGATGCTGTGAGTCCTTTGTTGTCTGTTGTGGAACGCAAGCTCCAGGCCTTGCCCGTGACCGTCCAGCTCGTCCTGCCCGACGGCACCGTCGTGGGGCCGCCGGACCCGCGGGTTCGCTTCGTCACGCATGACAAGACGGCGCTGGCCCACCTGGCCGAAGGCGCGGTCGGCGTGCTGGGGCAGGATTACGTCGAGGGCCGCATCGATATCGAAGGCTCGATGCGCGACGTGATGGCGGCGGCGTCGGCGATGCTGCCGGGGTCGCCGGTGGATGCGGCACGCGGCGGCTGGCTGACCGAGCTGGTGCGCAAGGTGATGTCGGTGTGGCGCCATTCGGTCGAGCGCGACGCGCGCCAGATCGAGTTTCACTACGATCTTTCCGACGATTTCTACGCTTTGTGGCTGGACCCGCGCCGGGTCTATTCCTGCGCCTACTACCGCACGGCGGACATGAACCTGGCCCAGGCGCAAGAGGCCAAGCTCGACCACATCTGCCGCAAACTGCGCCTGCAGCCGGGCGAGCGCTTCCTGGACGTGGGCGCCGGCTGGGGCGGCCTGCTGCTGTGGGCGGCCGAGCACTACGGGGTGGACGCCACGGGCATCACGCTGTCGCGCAACCAGCACGCGCACGTCAGCAAGCTGATCCAGGAAAAAGGCCTGTCGGGCCGGGTGCGGATGGAGCTGCTGGACTACCGCAAGCTGGACGAGGCCACGCCCTACGACAAGATCGCCTCGGTGGGCATGTTCGAGCACGTCGGCCGGGCCCAGCTGGAAAGCTATTTCGCCAAGCTGCGCCGCCTGCTCAAGCCGGGCGGGCTGATCATGAACCACGGCATCACCGCGGCCGGCGTCTACAACGCCGAGCTGGGCAATGGCATGGGCGAATTCATCGAAAAGTACATCTTCCCGGGCGGCGAGCTGACGCACATCAGCGTGGTCATGGAAGCCATGACCAACGGCGGCCTGGAAGAGGTGGACGTGGAAAACCTGCGGCCGCACTACGCCCGCACGCTGTGGGCCTGGAGCGACGCACTGGAAGCGCGCCTGCCCGAGGCCGCGCAGATCTTGAGCGGTGAGCAGGGCGCGCGCTCGCTGCGCGCCTACCGCCTGTACCTGGCGGGCTGCGCCATGGCATTCGAGCACGGGTGGATTGCGCTGCACCAGATATTGGGCCAGCCGCCGGCCGGCGGGCGGGCGGACGAACTGGACAACCCGCCTGGCCTGGCCTACCCCTGGCGGCGCGATTACATGTACCGGACCGAGGGCGGGCAGGGGAGCTGAACGCCTGGCGCCCGGGCGTGCGGCGGTGCGGGTTTTGAGCGGATTCGATCCTGTCCGGGATCGAATCCGTTCTTGTTTGCGGGGCGGTTTGATTCTGAACACGGGCTGAATCAAGCCTTTTTTTGCGCCGATTCGGGTCCGATTCGGGTCCGGTTTTGCTTTTCAAATGTATTTATACGAACAAAAGATTAACTAAATGCATCGTTATTTTTGTAGGACGATTTCCTAGGGAAAAACGAGGAATCACCCCTTGGGAATCGGGGTTGTCCCGCACGTTTTTTGGCCGGAATGTATCTGTTTCATTCAGGCCTGGGGTTGGGTCATGCGGCAATTTCGTTTAAGATGCTGCCTTCTTCTTTCAGTTTGTTCACTTTCTGTGGGTTCTCGAAAACTTAGTTTTTGAGACTCCTGTCTTGCAAGAGTCCGCACCCTGTGGATCCTCTTGTTGCTAGTGTCGGTTTGTATTGGCGGTTCTGCCCGTCTTCCGCACAACCCCCTTAGCTCCATGGCACGGCTGGTTTTCGCGCCGCCGTGTCCCTGAACCTATGGAGGCAAAAGCCAATGCGTTTCACCCCCGTCAAGACCCTGGCCGCCGCGGCCGTCTTGCTCGCCTTTGCTGGCACGGCCCAAGCCGCCGATGCCCCGCAATGCGAACTCAAGCGTCCGATCAACTTCGGCGCCATGAACTGGGAATCCAACCTGGTCCTGGTCGACGTTGAGCGTTTCATCATGGAAAAGGGCTACGGCTGCAAAACCGAAACCCTGCCCACCGAGACCTTGCCCGCCCTGGCCGCGCTCGAGCGCGGCGACCTGGATATCAATACCGAGATCTGGCTGAACAGCGTGGCCGACCCCTGGGAGCGCGCTGAAAAGACCGGCCGCGTCAAGCGGATCGGCGACCTCTACATGGGCGGCGAGGCCTGGTACATCCCCCGCTACACGGCCGAGCGCCTGCCCGAGCTGAAGTCCGCGGCCGACCTGCCCAAGTTCAAGGACAAGTTCAAGGACCCCGAAGAACCCGGCAAGGGCCGCTTCTACGGCTGCCCGGCGGGCTGGGGCTGCGAAGTCACCAGCACCAACCTGTTCCATGCGCTGAAGCTGGACGACACCTACACGCTGTACTCGCCCGGCACGGGCGCGGCGCAGAAGGCGGCCCTGATGTCGGCCTACAAGCGCAAGCAGAACGTGGTGTTCTATTACTGGTCGCCCACGCCGCTGGTCGGCGCCATGGACCTGGTCAAGCTGGACATGCCGCCCTACGACGCAGAAAAGCACAAGTGCCTGACGTCGCCCAAGTGCGCCAAGCCCGAGGCCAGCGCCTATCCCGACAACCCCGTCTTCACGGCCGTGAACACCAAGTTCTCGCAGGAAGCGCCGGTGCTGACCGAATTCCTGTCCAAGGTCTCGGTGCCGCTGCCCGTGATGAACGAAACCCTGGCCCACATGGAAGAGTCCGGTGACGAATCCGCCGCCGTGGCCAAGTGGTTCCTGAAGACCAAGCCCGACGTCTGGACCAAGTGGGTTCCGGCTGACGTCGCCGGGCGCGTCCAAAGCGCGCTGTAACCGCCCGCCGCCATCCTTGGCGGCGCAGCCGCCCGGGCATCCTCCGCCCGGGCGCGCCGCCAGTTGGACTTTTTCCCCTTGGGATGCCCCCAAGGGGAAAAAGCCCCTCGGCCGGCACAGGGCCCGCATGCGCGGGCAATGCGCAAGAGCATTTTCTCTTGCGCCAGCGGCACGCCTTCGCGGCGTACGCGCTGAAATGGAGTCGAAAGCATGTTTCCTGAAATTATTCCTGCCCGCCAAGTGCGGGGAGCCATCGACGGTTTCGTCGATCACCTGGTGACCAACTACGCCGACACGCTGGAAACGCTGTCGCAGCCTGTGCTGCACGCGCTGGTCTGGCTGGAGCAGCTGCTGCGCAGCTCGCCCTGGTGGGCCGTCGTGGCCGTCACCGTCGTCATCGCCTGGCTGGTCAGCCGCCGCATCGTGCTGAGCCTGGCCATGGGCGCGCTGCTGTGCGTCATCGGCGTGCTGGGCCTGTGGGACGCCGGCATGCAGACGCTGGCGCTGATGATCATGGCGGCCGGCCTGTCGGTCATCATCGGCATTCCGCTGGGCGTGCTGATGGCCCGCGTGAACTGGCTGCGTTCGATCATGCTGCCGGTGCTGGACGTGATGCAGACCATGCCCAGTTTCGTGTATCTGATCCCCGTGGTGATGCTGTTCGGCCTGGGCAAGATCCCCGCCATCATCGCCACCGTGATCTACGCCGTGCCGCCGCTGATCCGCCTGACCGACCTGGGCATCCGCCTGGTCGACCGCGAAGTGCTGGAAGCCTCGCGCGCCTTCGGCGCCAATCCGCGCCAGCAACTGTTCGGCGTGCAACTGCCGCTGGCCCTGCCCAACATCATGGCTGGCATCAACCAGACCACGATGATGGCGCTGTCGATGGTGGTGATCGCGTCGATGATCGGCGCGCGCGGCCTGGGCTATGAAGTCTTGCTGGGTATCAACCGTCTGGAGGTGGGCCGCGGCCTGCTGGCCGGACTGGGCATCGTGGTGCTGGCCGTGCTGTTCGACCGGATCACGCAATCGTATGGACAGCGCATGCGCATGGGAGGCCAGCGATGAGCAAGATCGAAGTCAAGAACATCTACAAGATTTTTGGACCGCATCCGAAGAAGTGGCTGAAGGCCGCCCAGGACGGCATGACCAAGGAAGCGCTGTTGGCCGAAAGCGGCCACACGCTGGGCCTGCGCGACATCAGCCTGTCGATCGACGAAGGCAGCATCTACGTCATCATGGGCCTGTCGGGCTCGGGCAAGTCGACGCTGATCCGCCACTTCAATCGCCTGATCGAGCCCAGCGCGGGCCACATCCTGGTGGATGGCGTGGATGTGGTGAGCCTGAACAAGCGCGACCTGGAAACCTTCCGCCAGAAGAAGATGAGCATGGTGTTCCAGCGCTTCGGCCTGTTCCCGCACCGCACCGTGCTGGACAACGCCGCGTACGGCCTGACCGTGCAGGGCGTGGGCCGCGCCGAACGCGAAAAGCGCGCTCGCGAATGGCTGGACCAGGTGGGCCTGTCGGGCTTCGAGCAGCAGTATCCGCACCAGTTGTCGGGCGGCATGCAGCAGCGCGTGGGCCTGGCGCGCGCGCTGGCCACCGATGCCGAAATCCTGCTGATGGACGAAGCCTTCTCGGCGCTGGACCCGCTGATCCGCCGCGAGATGCAGGACCAGCTGCTGCAGCTGCAATCCAAGCTGAACAAGACCATCGTCTTCATCACGCATGACCTGGACGAAGCCCTGCGCCTGGGCAACCGCATCGCCATCTTGAAAGACGGCGAACTGGTGCAGGAAGGCACGCCGGAAGACATTCTGCTGAACCCGGCCAACGATTACGTGCAGTCGTTCCTGCAGGACGTGAACCGCACCAAGGTGCTGAACGCAACCCACGCCGTGAACCCCGCGCGCCTGACGCTGACCATGCGTTCGCGTCCCGCGCATGCCGTGGACCGCATGCGGGCGCTGAACTACGAGTATGCGCCGGTGCTGGACGGCAAGCGCCTGGCCGGCGTGCTGACGCTGGTGGCGGCCGAGCAGGCGGTGCGCGAAGGCGGGCGCGACGTGTCGCGCTTTGTCGAGGACCTGGCGTCGGTGCCGGCCACGGCTGGCCTGGGCGAGGTGCTGGCGCAACTGGTGCACAGCGACCAGCCGGTGGCCGTGACGGGCGAGAACGACGAGTTCCTGGGCATGCTGTCGCGCAAGAAGGTGGTGGAACTGGTGACGCCGGCGCTGGCGGAATCGTCCACCGAGGCCGCGGCGGGTGACGCGGCGCAAGCCAGTGGCACGGGTCAACCCGCGGCGGGCGAACCGGCGTCGGGCCAGCCCGTGGCAACCGATGGCGCGGCCAACAGTGCGCCGGCGGCCGACGGCACACCTGCCCAGGCTGAGCTGGAAGGCCAGCCCCAGCCGGCCAAGCGGGGCGAAGCCGCCTGACGGCGTGGCGGCCGGCGATCCGGCGGCCGGCGAACCGGCGGCCGCTTGCCGCGTGCCAGGGCTTGCCCTGGCGCCGGCTCCGGATATGATGGCTGGCCGGCACGGATCGCCGGTTCGTCCCTATTCGGAATATCGGAACCCGTCATGCCTATCTTGAATGTCCAGATCATGCAGGGCCACTCGGCCGCCCAGAAGACCGCCTTGCTGAAGGCGGCCTCGCAGGCGGTGGTGGAAAGCATTGCCGCGCCGCTGGCCAGCGTGCGCATCGTCTTGCAGGAAGTGCCGGCCGAACACGTCATCGTGGCCGGCGAGATCGGCAAGGCCATGGCCCGCGTGGACGCCGCCCTGATCGAAGGCCGCGACGAGGCCAAGAAAGCGGCCCTGATCGCGGCGCTGAACCAGGCCGTGTGCGACAGCATCGGCATTTCGGGCGAAGACGTGCGCGTGCTGATCCGCGACGTGCCCAAGACCGACATGGGCGTGGCCAACGGCCTGAGCGCCAAGGCCGCCGGCCGCTGAGGCCCAGGGCGCCGGTCCGGGCAGGCCCCGGCGCCGGCGCGGCGGTATCTTGCCGGGCGTCTGCGCCCAGCCCGATCGCCCGCCATTGCCCAGCGCTTCAATCCAGCTTGACGCCGGCGTCCTTGATGACGGCGCCCCAGCGCTGGATCTCGCTCTTGATGTAGGCGCCGTATTCCTGCGGCGTCGATCCCAGGGCCTGCGCGCCCTGGACCTTCAACTGCTTCTGCATCTGTTCCGACTGCAACGCGCGGCGGATTTCGGCATTCAGTTTCTGCACCACCGCGTCCGGCGTGCCGGCGGGCACCACCACGCCTTGCCAGGCCCCCATCTCGAACCCGGGCGCCACCGTTTCCGCCACTGTGGGCACGTCGGGCAGTTGCTCGCTGCGCGCACGGCTGGTGACGGCAAGCGCCCGCAGCTTGCCTTCGCGGATGAAGCCCAGCGAATCATTCAACGTATTGGTCATCAACTGCACCTGGCCGCCGACCAGATCCGTCATGGCCGGCGCGCTGCCACGGTACGGCACGTGTACGGCGTCGATCTGCAGCGAACGCAAGAGCAGCAGGGCGCCCAGGTGCGTGACGTTGCCCGCGCCCGCCGATCCATAGGACAGCTTGCCCGGATGCTGGCGCGCATAGTCCACGAAGCCTTGCGCATCCTTGGCGGGCACCGACGGATGCACCAGCAGCACCAGGGGAATCACGGCGGTGGACGAAACCGGCGTGAAATCCTTGACCGGATCGAACGCCAGCGAGCGGTACAGGTTGGGACTGAGTGCGATCGACGAGGTGTTGTACAGCACCGTATAGCCGTCGGGCTTGGCGGCGGCTGCGTACTGCATGCCGATGTTGCCGTTCGCGCCGCCCTTGTTCTCCACCACCACGGTCTGGCCCAGTTGATCGGTCAGTTGCTTGGCCAGCACCCGAGCGACCAGGTCGGTGGGCCCGCCGGGCGGGAAGGGCACCACCATCGTGATGGGACGTTCGGGCCAGGCGGCCTGGGCGGCGGGGGCGCCGGCCAGCGCCAGGGCGGCCAGCAGGGCCGCGCGCAATGCGTGCTTCATGGTTGTCTCCTTGTGCTTTTCTGGGAATGAGGCCGCTGCCCGCGGGATGTCGCGTGGCGCGGCCTCAGCGCGGCAGCGCCCTCTGGGTGGGGCGCTTGTCCGCTGGGTGCCGGAAAAATGGGCGTTTCAGTCCGGCTTCCGATCCGGCCGGCCCGCCAGCATGCGCGTGGCGGTGTAGGTCATGACGGCCTTGCCGTGCTGGTTATAGACATCGATGGTGGACGAGACGACCGCACGGTTGTGCTGCGAGGTCGGGCGCACGCCGGTCACTTCGATCTCGGCCCAGACGGTGTCGCCGGCCACGACCGGCGCCAGCATCTTCTTGTGCACTTCCAGCAGCGCCAGCCCGGTGCCCTGCACCATGCCCTGCATGATCAGGCCTTCGATCAGGCCGTAGGTCAGCGCGCCGGGCGCCGGGCGGCCCTGGATGGCGCCGTGCGCATAGGTGGCGTCGATGAAGATCGTTTCCAGCATGCCGGTGACGCTGATGAAGTTGACGATGTCGGTCTCGGTGACGGTGCGCCGGAAGGTGCGAAAGCGCTGGCCGACGGCCAGGTCCTGCCAGTAGAAGCCCTGGCCGAGCTGGGCGGGAGCATTGCGGTCTGAAGTCATGCGGGGTCCTTGAGGGAAACGGGTGGGGGGTCGGCTTGCTGCGCGGCGCCGCTATGCAGCAGGGCCTCGATGCCGGCTTCGTCCAGGCCGGCCTGGCGCAACACGTCGCGGGTGTGTTCGCCCAGCCGTGGCGGCATGGCGGGCGGCACCTGCGAGCGTTGCAGCCGCACGGGGTTGCGGGTGAATCGGTAGTGGCTGCCGGACTCGCTTTGCAGCGGCTGGAAGAAATCCACGCTGCGCAGGTGCGGATCGTTTTCCAGGTCTTGCAGGCGGTTGACGGGGGCGGCCGGAATTTCCAACCTTTCGCACAGCGCCAGCCAATGGGCGGTGCTGTGCGCGGCAACGATGCCGGCGAGCAGTTCGTATAGGGCGGCGATGTGTTGGGTGCGCGACGTGATATCGGCAAAGCGCGGGTCGTCAGCCAGGTCGGGGTGGCCCGTGGCCCGAAAGAGGTTGCGCCAGTGGGCATCGGTGTACGGCATGAGGCAGACGTCGCCATCGGCCGTGCGGCAAGGCTTGCGCCAGGGCGTCAGCACGCGCGGATAGCCGGCCTGCCCGTCGGACGTATCGGCCAGGTGGCGGCCGTAGTAGTGCTCGACCAGCACATAGGAGGCCATGCTTTCGAACATGGGCACTTCCAGCTGCTGGCCCTGGCCGGTGCGTTCGCGCTGGAACAGCGCGGCCAGGATGGCGTGCGCGGCAACCAGGCCGCAGGTCTTGTCGGCGGCCACCGTGGGCAGGTAGCGCGGCGTACCGGTCTGGCGGTCGGCCAGGTCGGCAAAGCCTGCCAGGCCCTGGATGATGTCGTCGTAGGCGGGCCGGCCGTCGTAGGCGCCGCCCGCGCCAAAGCCGTACAGGCCGGCATACACCAGCCGCGGATTGCGGGCGCACAGCGTGGCCGGGTCCAGGCCCAGCGCGGCCATCTTGGCCGGCCGCATGCTGTGCATCAGCACGTCCGCCTGGTCCACCAACGCCAGCAGCGCCTGGCGTGCGGCGTCCTGCTTCAGGTCCAGCACCACGCTGCGCTTGTTGCGGTTCAGGCCCAGGAAAATGGCGGCCAGACCGGGTTCCTGCGCGGGGCCGGTGCGGCGGGTGGAGTCACCGCCCGGCGCCTCCACCTTGATGACGTCGGCGCCGTAGTCGGCCAGGATTTGCGAGGCGTAGGGGCCGAACACGACCGACGTCAGGTCCAGCACGCGCACGCCGCCCAGCGCGGCGGCGTGGGCAAGGGAGGGGGAAGGGGAGGTCATGGGGGAATCCTATCGGCGTGGCGTATACGCGTCTAATATGGCTTCGGTATTGCGTGATATGGAATCTGTTATGGCTATCGATCTACGGCAGTTGCGCCAGTTCGTCTGCATTGCCGAACTGGGCAGTTACCGCCGCGCCGCCGACGCGCTGCACATTGCGCAACCCGCGCTGTCGGTGTCGATCCAGAAGCTCGAACATGCCGTGGGCGTGCCGCTGCTGGTGCGCGGCGCCAAGGGTGTGACGTTGACGCCGGCAGGCGAGGCCCTGATGGCCGACGCGCGCCGCGCGCTGTTTCACACCGAGCAGGCCCGCCAGGCCGCGCGCCGCGTGGCGCTGGGCGAATGGGGCACGCTGCGGCTGGGCTTTGTCGGGTCGGCCACCTACATGCTGCTGCCGCGTTGCCTGCCGGTGTTTCGGGCTCAGTACCCGGACCTGCAACTGGAGCTGCGCGAAGACAGCACGGTAGGGTTGGCGGCGATGTTGCGCGCCAATGAAATCGACGCCGGCCTGGTGCGCGGCCCTCTGGCAGAGGACGCGGCGCTGGCGTCCTGGGTGGTCGAGCGCGACGACCTGATCCTGGCGGTGCCGGCGGGGCATCCGTTGGCGAGCGGCGGGCCGGTGGACCTGGCCCGTGCGCGCGGCGAGAGCTTCGTGATGTATTCGCCAGCCAAGGTGCCGGGCCTGCACGGGGTGGCGCAGGCGTTGTGCCGCAAGGCCGGCTTTTCGCCGCGCATCAGCCAGGAGGCGATCCAGGTGCAGACCCTGGTCAGCCTGGTGGCCAGCGGCATGGGCCTGGCGCTGGTGCCGGGCGTGACGCGGGCCTATTCCACGCCGCACGTGGCGTTCGTGGCGCTGACGGATGCGGAGGCGCGCAACGCGTTGTCGCTGTCGCTGGTGACGCATCGGGGCACGTCGTGCGCGTCGGTGCTGCGGTTGCGCGACAGCATGCTGGGGCAGGGCGCGTAAGACGTCAGGCCGTTTCCTTGTCGAACAGCGCTTCGCGCAGGAACGGTAGCGCATCCAGGTCGCTGGCCAGGGCCTGTGCGCCGATACGCTCGTGCCAGTACGATTCGGCGCCTGCCGCGAGGCGCCATTCGCGCAACCGCCGCGTATACAACTGCAGGTCGCATTCGTCGGTGATGCCGATGGCGCCGTGCACCGCGTGCGCGATGTCGGCCACCGGCGCTACCGCCTGGCTGGCGCGGGCCTTGCCCAGCGCGGCCAGCAGCGGCTGCGGCAGGCCGGCGCGGCCCTGGAAGGCCAGTTGCGCCGCCATGCGCACCGCCCAGACCTGTTCGGCCATCACGCTGATCTGCTGCTGCACGGCCTGGAAGCGGCCGATGGGCTTGCCGAACTGGCTGCGCGTATTGGCGTAGTCCAGCGTCATCGCCAACACCCGGTCCATGGCGCCGGCGATCAAGCCGGCACAGGCCGTGGCCGCCAGGGTTTCCAATGCGGGCAAGGCGGCGGGCGCGTCGATGCGCTCGCCGTCGTCCAGCGACCAGCGCGCGGGGGCGGCCAGGCTGCCGTGCACGCCGCCGGCAGCGATCGCGGCTTGGGCCACCGGCAAGAGCCAGGCCTGGCCGTCGATATACGCCAGCACGGCATCTGCGCTGCGCACCCAGGGCACCTGGATGCCGGCGACTTCGCGGCCTTGCAAGGTCCAGCCATGCGGCGCCAGCGCGATCGATCCGCGCGATTGCGCGGCGCCCGCCTGCGCCAGCCAGGCGCGCGCCAGCATCGTGTCGACGATGGGGGAGGGGCACAGGTGACGGCCGGCGGCAGCGGCCAGCGGCAGAGCATCGGCCAGCGTCAACCCCGCGCCGCCCTGCGCTTCGGGCACCAGCGCATCGGCAAAGCCCGCGGCCTCGCAGGCCTTCCAGGCGTCGATGGGCGGCTGGCCCTGTTCGGCGCGGCGGATCAGGTCGGGGGTGCTGGTCTGGGCGAAAAGGCGTTCGGCGGCGTCGCCAAAAAGAGAATCCATGAGGTGTCCTTATCGAAGGCCGAGGCCGCGCGCGATGATGCCGCGCAGGATTTCGCGGGTGCCGCCGCGCAGCGAAAACGTGGGCGCGGCCTGCTCCAGGTAGGCCAGCGTGCGCACGAGCGGCGCGGGGGGCGGCTGGTTGGGGCGCCGGCCCAGCGCGTCGGCGATGAGGCGTGGAATGTCCTGTTCCAGCTCGGTGCCCAGGTCTTTCACCAGCGCGGCTTCGATGGCGGGGCTTTGGCCCGCGGCCAGCTTGCCCGCCACGGCCAGCGACATCGCGCGCAGCACCGCCATCTGCGACAGCACGGACCCCAGCAGCGCGGCGTCGGGGCCTTCCGTGCTGCCCTCGCCGCGGCAGTGCGCCAGCCAGCATTGCAGCAGCGCGATGCTGGAATACAGGCGTTCCGGTCCGCTGCGCTCGAATGCCAGTTCGGCGTTGACCTGGGCCCAGCCCGCGCCTTCCTCGCCGATCAGCGCGTCGGGCGGCAGTTCCACGTTGTCGAAGAACACCTCCGAGAAATGCGCGTCGCCGGCCAGGTCGCGAATGGGGCGGATGGTGATGCCGGGCAGCGACAGGTCGACGATGACCTGCGATAGCCCCTGGTGCCGGTCGTCGGGCGTGCCGGACGTGCGCACCAGCGCAATCATGTAATGCGAGCGGTGCGCGTTGGTGGTCCAGATCTTGCTGCCGTTCAGGCGCCAGCCTTGTGCAAGGGGTTCAGCGCGGGAGCGGATGCTGGCCAGGTCCGAGCCCGAGCCGGGTTCGCTCATGCCGATGCAGAAAAAGGCCTCGGCGCGGCAGATGCGCGGCAGGTAGAAGGCCTTTTGCGCCGCCGTGCCCAGCTTGAGAATCAGCGGCGCGCTCTGGCGGTCGGCGATCCAGTGCGCCGATACCGGTGCGCCGGCACCCAGCAATTCTTCGGACAACACGAAGCGCGCGAAATGGCCCCGCGCGGCGCCGCCGTATTCGCGCGGCAGGGTCAGGCCCAGCCAGCCGCGTTCGGCCAGCTGGCGGCTGAAACCCGCGTCATACCCCATCCAGGAACGGGCCCGCTGGTCCGGCGCCAGGCCGTCCAGGGCCTCGGCCAGGAAGGCGCGCACCTCGGCGCGCAGCGCTTCGTCTTGCGGGGGAATGGCGGTCAGGTCCAGCGTATCGATCATGGGGCGGGGTCCGGGTCGGGCGGGCGCCGGTCAGGCGCGGCGAGAGGCCACTATCCGCGAGCGCCGCGCCAGGTGTCCAATATTTTTTTCCGGGTCGGCGATACGAATCGGCTATCGCTGGGGGTTAGTCCGATAACCGACAGGCGCGTCCTTCGCGGCCGGCAAGGCCCCCGGCCCCGCGGGTATGATGGAACGCATTACAAGGAGGAAACACCATGAATGAAGTCATCGTCGCGTCCGCCGTCCGTACCGCCATCGGCGATTTCGGCGGGGCGCTGAAAGACGTGCCGCCCTGCGACCTGGGCGCCACCGTCATCCGCGCGGCGCTCGAGCGCGCCGGTGTCTCGGGCGACGAAATCGGCCACGTTGCCGTGGGCCACGTCATCAATACCGAACCGCGCGACATGTACCTGTCGCGCGTGGCCGCCATGAACGCCGGCATCGCCAAGGAAACGCCGGCCTTCAACGTCAACCGCCTGTGCGGCTCGGGCCTGCAGGCCATCGTGTCGGCGGCGCAGACCATCCTGCTGGGCGACGCCGAGATCGCCATTGGCGCCGGCGCCGAAAGCATGAGCCGCGCGCCGTATATCGCGCCGGCCCAGCGCTGGGGCGCGCGCATGGGCGACAGCGTCATGCAGGACATGATGACCGGCGCGCTGTCGGACCCCTTCGGCCGCATGCACATGGGCGTCACGGCCGAAAACGTGGCCGCCAAGTTCGGCATCAGCCGCCAGGACCAGGATGCGCTGGCCGCCGAATCGCACCGCCGCGCCGCCGCCGCCATCGAAGCCGGCTATTTCCGCGACCAGATCGTGCCGGTGGTGCAAAAGACGCGCAAGGGCGAAGTCGTGTTCGATACCGATGAGCACGTGCGCCGCGACGTCACCGCCGATAGCCTGGCCGGCCTGAAGCCGGTGTTCCAGAAAGAAAATGGCACGGTCACGGCCGGCAATGCCTCGGGCCTGAACGACGGCGCCGGCGCCCTGGTGCTGATGAACGCATCGGTCGCGGCCAAGCGCGGCATCAAGCCGCTGGCGCGCCTGGTGGCCTATGCCCACGCCGGCGTGGACCCCAACATCATGGGTATCGGTCCGGTGCCGGCCACGCAGGCCGCGCTCAAGCGCGCCGGCCTGACGGTGGACCAGCTGGATGTCATCGAAGCCAACGAGGCCTTTGCCGCGCAAGCCTGCGCCGTGAGCCGCGAGCTGAAGCTGGACCCGGCCAAGGTCAACCCCAACGGCAGCGGCATCGGCCTGGGCCACCCCATCGGCGCCACCGGCGCGATCATCACCGTCAAGGCGTTGCACGAGCTGCAACGGGTGCAGGGCCGCTACGCCCTGGTCACCATGTGCATCGGCGGCGGCCAGGGCATCGCGGCGATCTTCGAACGCATCTGATGGCGCGGCGGGCGGGGCATGCCCCGCCCGCTTGCATGGCGCCCCGTCCCAGGCTTGACCGAATTGTGTCAGGCGCGGTCCGCTGCCGGCCCTACAATCGCGCCCATGCATAAATCCAAATTCCCCTCTGAACTGGACCAGCCCACCCTGTCCGAAGTCGACGGCGTGCGCTATCTGCACTTCAACACCGAATGGGTCCAGGGCGCCATGCGCATCAAGAACCCGTCGGAACTGGTGCTGGAATACACCAGCCAGATGCTGGCCTGGCTGCTGTTCCTGGAGCCGCCCAAGGAAGAGGCCATCGGCATGTTCGGCCTGGGCGCGGGGTCGCTGGCGCGCTTCTGCGTCAAGCACACGCGCAGCCCCTTGCTGGCGGTGGAATGGAATCCGCGCGTGACCGCCGCCTGTCATATGTTCTTCCGCCTGCCCGGCGAAAACCGGCTCAAGGTCGAGCACGACGACGCCGCCGTCTGGGCGGCCGACCCGGCCAATGCCGGCCGCTGCCCGGTGTTGATGGTGGACCTGTACGACGCGTCCGCCGCCGGTCCGGTGCGCGACAGCGTCAAGTTCTATCGCGACTGCCGCCGCGTGCTGGGCGAGGTCGGCGTGGTGGCGGTGAACCTGTTCGGCCGCCACGAAAGCTTCGGCAAGAACATCGACAACCTGTCCAAGGCCTTTGACGACCGCATCGTGCTGCTGCCTGAAATCGACGCCGGCAACCAGATCGTGCTGGCGTTTTCCGGCCCGCGCCTGGCGATCACGCCGGCCGAGCTGCTGGCGCGCGCCGAGGTGGTCGAATCCAAATACGGCCTGCCGGCCCGCCGCTGGGCGCGTTCGTTGACCCGCCACGCGGTCGACGGGATCCTGCACTTCTGATTCCAGGCAAGTCCCTGCCCGCCCGCGCGTTATGTCGAGGGGGGTTAGGGCAAATCCTTAGCTGTCCGGCTAGCCGGAATCCGACCGCCAGGGATATGATGGGCTTATTCATAATTATGAATTACGGCGCATTGCGGCCGTCAGCCCATGACCCAACCCATCGTCCGGCAAGCCCTGTACCTGGAAGTCGCGGATCGCCTGCGCGGCATGATCCACGCGCGCGCCCTGCGCAACGGTGAATGGATCGACGAGCTGCGGCTGGCCGGCGAATTGGGCATTTCCCGCACGCCGCTGCGCGAGGCGCTCAAGGTGCTGGCCACCGAAGGCCTGGTGCGGCTGGAGCCGCGCCGCGGCTGCTTCGTCAATGAACTGTCCCCGCAAGACCTCGAAGACATTTTCCCCCTGATGGCCATGCTGGAAGGGCGCTGCGCCTTCGAAGCCGCGCGCAAGGCCACCGATGCCCAGCTGGCGGCGCTGGCGCCGCTGCACGAGGCGCTGGCCGGCCATGCCGCCGCCGGCCGCATCGACGCCTATTACCAGACCAATTACCTGATCCACGAGGCCGTGCAGGCGCTGGCCGGCAACCAATGGCTGGTGGACATGGTGGGCAACCTGCGCAAGGTGCTGAGCCTGTCGCGCCACCGCAGCCTGGCCTGGCCCGGCCGCATCCAGGAATCCTGCGGCGAGCACCTGGCCATCTTCGACGCCCTGCGCGCCCGCGATGGCGAACGGGCCGAGGCGCTGGCGCGCCACCACCTGATGCGCCAGCTTGAAGTGCTGCGCGCCCTGGCCGCCGACGATCCGCAGGACACGCCGTTTTCCGACCTTCCCGTTGCTGAGGAACCCGCCCATGAACGCACCCGCCCATCTCGCGCCCGCGCGCGGCGCACGCACGCCTGAGCCCGAACCCGACACCGTGGAGTCGGCCGCCAGCGAAGCCGGCAGCCTGATCACGCGCCTGGGGCGCCTCTGGGAACGCGGCCGCCTGCCCAGCGAATCCGAAGTGCGGCGCCTGTTCGAGGCGCGCCTGACCGACGTGGCCGCCAACAAGCTGGCGCGGCGCTGGTGCGAGCAATACGGCGCGGCCGACGGCAAGGACCGCCGCCTGATGCTGGCCGCGCTGGCGCAGGTGCGCGGCAGCTTTGCGGGGGAGGCGGGCGAAGGCGTGCGGCTGTTCAAGCGCTTCAATGCGCAGCCGCTGGGGCTGCGTTTCCTGGTGGAACTGCGCGCCGACATGCTGCGCTGGCGCAAGCAGGTGGCGGGCATCCAGGCGCTGGACAAAGACCTGGAAGGCCTGCTGTCGGCCTGGTTCGACGTGGGCCTGCTCGAACTGCGCCCGCTGACCTGGGATTCGCCGGCGTCGCTGCTGGAAAAACTGATCATCTACGAGGCCGTGCACGAGATCAAATCGTGGGACGACCTGCGCCACCGCGTTGCGCCCGACCGCCGCTGCTACGCCTATTTCCACCCGCAGATGCCGGGCGTGCCTCTGATCTTCGTCGAAGTCGCCTTTGCCGGCCAGATGGCCGACAACGTGCAGGTGCTGCTGGACAGCGATGCCCCCAGCCAGGACCTGGACAAGGCGCGCTGGGCGATCTTCTATTCCATCTCGAACACGCAGCCGGGCCTGAAGGGCATCAGTTTCGGCAACTTCCTGCTCAAGCGCGTGGTCGAGCAATTGCTGGAAGAACTGCCCAAGCTCAAATCGTTTGCGACCTTGTCGCCGATTCCCGGCTTTGCCGACTGGCTGGGCAAGCTGGATGCCGATGCGGTGGAAGCCATCGTGCGCGAAGACAAGGCGCGGGCCAAGGCGCGCAAGCGCGAGGGCGTGCCCGATGGGCAACGCTGGGTGGCCCGGCTGGCGCGCGCCGCGCAGGCGAAAAAGACGCCCGACGTGGTCAAGCGCGCGGCCTTCCGGCTGGCCGCGCATTACCTGCAATCCATGAAGAACGGCCTGCCCGTGGACGCCGTGGCGCGCTTTCACCTGGGCAACGGCGCGCGCATCGAACGCCTGAACTGGGCGGCCGATACCTCGGCCAAGGGGCTCAAGCAGTCGTGCGCGCTGATGGTCAATTACCTGTACGACCTGGATGAACTCGACGACAACCTGGCGCGGCTGCACGACGGCAAGCCCCAGGTCAGCCGCAGCGTGGGGCGCGTGGCCTGACGGCCGCGCCGCCCGGCAATAAATACAGAAGAGCGCGGGCCTGTGCCATGCCGGCAGGTCTGCAGACAAACTCGGGAGGGGACATGACAGACGACGTGGCCGGCCGCGTGCTGCTGCAGCGCGAAGGCCATCTGGCCTGGGTGACGCTATCGCACCCGGGCCGCCTGAACGCCATCACGGTGGCCATGTGGCACGAACTGCGCGACGTGTTCACACGCATCGCGCAGGATGACGGGCTGCGCTGCGTGGTGGTGCGCGGCGAGGGCGGCAATTTCGCCGCGGGCGCCGACATCCGCGAATTTCCGGTCGAACGCGCCGACGCCGCGGGCGTGCAGCGCTATCACCGCGAGGTGCTGGCGCCCGCGCTGCGGGCGGTGGCCGAATGCCCGCAGCCGGTGGTGGCGCAGATCGAAGGCGTGTGCGTGGGCGGGGGCCTGGAAATCGCCAGCCAGTGCGACCTGCGCATTGCGGGGGAATCCGCGCGCTTCGGCGTGCCGATCAACCGGCTGGGCTTTCCCATGGCGCCCGATGAAATGCGCGGCCTGCTGGCGCTGGTGGGCCGCGCGGCCACGCTGGCCATTTTGCTGGAAGGCCGGGTGTTCGGCGCCGCCGAAGCCCGCGAACTGGGTCTCTTGACCCGCATCGTGGCCGATGTCGACGTGGCCGCCCAGGCGCGCCGCAGCGCCGAGCGCATCGCCCAGGGCGCGCCGCTGGCCGCCCGCATCAACAAGCGCCTGTCCGCCCGGCTGGCCCGCGGCGGCACCTTGACCGAAGACGAATACCAGGATTATTTCTCCTACGCCGACAGCCGCGACCACAAGGAAGGCGTGCGTGCCTTCCTGGCCGGCGTAGACCCTCTTTTTTCCGGAGACTGAATACGGTGAGCAACGCCAACCTATACGCTGTGCTGCAGGGCGGATTCCCCGCCAACCGCAAGCAGGTCGCGCTGGAAACGCCCGACCTTGAATACACCTGGGACGACATCGACCGGGCCACCGCCTGCCTGGCCAATCTGCTCAGCTCGCTCAAGCTGCCCGAAGGGGCGCGGGTGGCGGTGCAGGTCGAGAAATCGCCCGAGGCCCTGCTGCTGTACCTGGCCACGCTGCGCGCGGGGCTGGTGTACCTGCCGCTGAACACGGCCTATCGCGAAGCCGAGATCGAGTACTTCCTGGGCAATGCCGAGCCCGCCGTGGTGGTGTGCGCCAGCAAGAACCGCGACTGGGTGCAACGCGCCGCCGACAAGGCCGGCTGCGCCCATGTCTATACGCTGGACGAAGACCGCAGCGGGACGCTGCTGGATGCCGCGGGCGGCCTGCCCCAGACGTTCAAGACCGTGGCGCGCAAGCCGGATGACCTGGCTGCCATTCTGTACACGTCCGGCACCACCGGCCGCAGCAAGGGTGCGATGCTGTCGCATGGCAACCTGGCGTCCAACGCGCAGGTGCTGCACAAATATTGGGGTTGGCGTTCGGACGACGTGCTGCTGCACATGCTGCCGATCTTCCACGTGCACGGCCTGTTCGTGGCCTCGCACGGCGCCTTGCTGGCCGGCGCCAGGATGATCTGGCTGCCCAAGCTGGATGCCGACCTGGCGCTGCGCTACCTGCCGCAAAGCACGGTGATGATGGGCGTGCCCACCTATTACGTGCGGCTGTTGGCCGACAAGCGCTTCAACCGCGAACTGTGCGCCAACATGCGCCTGTTCATCTCGGGGTCGGCGCCGCTGCTGGCCGAGACGTTTTCCGATTTCGCCCAGCGCAGCGGCCACGCCATCCTGGAACGCTATGGCATGAGCGAGACCGTGATGCTGACGTCCAACCCCTACGATCCGGCCGATGGCGAGCGCCTGGCCGGCACCGTGGGCCGGGCCTTGCCGGGCGTGCAGGTACGGGTGGTGGACGACGCCGGCATTGCGCTGGCGCCGGGCGAGATCGGCAACGTGCAGGTGCGCGGCCCCAATGTGTTCTCGGGCTACTGGCGCATGCCGGAAAAGACGCGCGAGGAATTCACCGCCGATGGCTGGTTCAAGACGGGCGACGTCGGCCGCTGGGGCGGCGAATCCGCGGGCCGCGACGTACCGGCCGACTACCTGTCGATCGTGGGCCGCAGCAAGGACCTGATCATCTCCGGCGGCTTCAACGTCTACCCGAAAGAAATCGAAACCCTGATCGACGACATGCCGGGCGTGGCCGAATCCGCCGTGATCGGCGTGCCGCACGCGGACTTCGGCGAGGCGGTGGTGGCGGTGGTGGTGCCCAAGGAAGGCGTGTCGCTGGACGCGGCGGCGATGCAGGCCGAACTGAAGGCGCGCATCGCCAACTTCAAGGTGCCCAAGCGCCTGCACATCGTTGACCAATTGCCCCGCAACACGATGGGCAAGGTGCAAAAGAACGTGCTGCGCGAAACCTATCAAACGCTGTAGCGCCGCGACACCGTGCCGGTCCCCAGGGACCGGCATTTTTTTCAAGGAGCCCGATCCCCACGCCAGTCCACAACATCCCCGCAATACCCTGGCAGCACCCGATCCAGAAAACACAAGAGACGAGACGCGGGAAACGCGCCGTCCCCACGCTGCAGCAAGAGGAGACAATATGAAATACCGCATACTCGCCACGGCCTTGCTGGCCACGGCGGCCGCAGGGTTTGGCGGCGCCGCCGGCGCCGCATCCTGGCCGGAACGGCCCATCACGCTCATCGTGCCTTTCCCCGCGGGCGGCGGCACGGATACCTTTGCCCGCCCGCTGGCCCAGCAGCTCACCCTGCAAATGGGGCAGTCCGTCGTGATCGACAACAAGGGCGGGGCGGGCGGCACCGTCGGCGCGGGCGTGGCGGCCAAGGCCCGGCCTGATGGCTACACGTTCTTCATGGGCGGGGCGCACCACGCATTGGCGCCGTCGCTGTACAAGAGCCTGAACTACAACATCCAGAAAGACTTCGTGCCCGTCGCGCTGGTGGCGCAGCCGCCGCAGGTGGTCGTCATCAACGCCACCAAGCTGCCGGTCAAGACGGTGCAGGAATTCGTCGACTACGCCAAGAAGCACCCGGGCGAGATCAACTTCGGCACCGCCGGCAAGGGCAGCACGCACCATCTGGCCGGCGAATTGTTCGCCATGCAGACCGGCATCAAGCTGGTGGACGTGCCCTACCAGGGCGCCGGCCCCATGCTGACCGCGCTGATCGGCGGCCAGGTGGACCTGGCCTTCGACGGGCTGGGGTCTTCGTCCGGCCACATCCGCTCGGGCACCATCAAGCCGCTGGCGGTGGCCGCCGACAAGCGCTCGCCGTCGTTGCCCGATGTGCCCACTGCGGCCGAAGCCGGCGTGCCGAACTACGTGGTGTCGACCTGGTACGCGATCTGGGCGCCCGCCGGCACCCCGCCCGAGGCCGTGGACCGCATGACGGCCGAAATCACCAAGGCCCTGAACGCACCCAAGATCAAGGAAACCTGGGAAAGCAACGGCTCGTCGGTGCCGACGCTGACGGGCGCCGAGTTCGGCAAGTTCGTCGACAGCGAAGTCTCGCGCTGGGCCAAGGTGGTCAGCGATTCGGGGGTGAAGCTGGATTGATGGTCGGGCGGGCCGGATTGGATTACAATTGATAACTATTATCATTAATGAATCCACCCGGTCCGTCGCATGGCCATGCATCACAGCGGTTCTCAAGCGCCTGTCGAGGGGCTTTACCAGCAGCATCAGTCCTGGCTGCGCGATTGGCTGCGGCGCAAGACCGGCTGCCCGTTCGATGCCGCCGACCTGACGCAGGACACCTTCCTGAAAGTGCTGCTGCGGGCCGGCGATGCGCGGGCCTACCGCGAGCCGCGCGCCTACCTGGTCACCATCGCCCACGGCCTGATGGTCAACCTGTTCCGGCGCCGCGACATCGAACGCGCCTATCTGGACACGCTGGCCGCCCAGGAAGACGGGCTGTCGCCGTCGCCCGAACGCCGTGCGCTGGCGCTGGAAGCGCTGATCGAAATCGACCGCCTGCTCGACGGCCTGCCGCCCAAGGTGCGCCGTGCCTTCCTGTTGTCGCAACTGGAGGGGCTGCGCCACGCCGAGATCGCCGAATGCCTGCAGGTGTCGGTCAGCTCGGTGCGGCAATACCTGGCGCGCGCCATGCAGCATTGCCTGACGGCGTGGTGAGCGGCCAGGTGGGCAGGCTGTCCGACGATGTGATCCGCGAGGCCAGTCTCTGGTTCGTGCGCCTGGGCGCGGACGATGTCGGCGCGGCCGACACGGCGGCCTGGCGCCGCTGGGTGGACGCCAGCCCGCAACACCGCGCCGCCTGGGATCGGGTCGAGCAACTGGGGCGCCAGTTCGGCCAGGTGGACCGCCAGGCCGGCATTGCCGCACTGGACCGGCCGCGTTCGCGCGGCCGTCGCCAGGCGCTCAAGGTCCTGTCGCTGGCGCTGGGCGCGGGCGGCCTGGCCGCCACCGGCCTGCAATGGCAGACCTGGACGGCAGCGCTTTCCACCCGCGTGGGCGAACGCCGCAGCGTGGCGCTGGACGACGGCAGCGTGCTGACCCTGAACACCGACAGCGCGGCCGACGTGCGCTTTACCGCGACCGAACGGCTGGTCATCCTGCGCCGTGGCGAACTGCACCTGACGTCGCGTCCGGACGCACGCCAGCCGCCGCGGCCGCTGCGGGTGGTGACGCCGCTGGGGCAGGTGACTGCGCTGGGCACGCGCTATACCGTGCGGCTGCTGGACGGCCAGGCCTGGACGGCCGTGACCGAAGGCGCCGTGCGCATCCAGCCCATCCATGCCAACGCCGAGGCGGCAGAAACGGTGCAGGCCGGCTTTTCCGCCTATTTCGACGGCGGCGCGGTGCAGCCGGCCCGCCCGGCGCCGCACGCCGCCGCCTGGGTGCAGGGCGCGCTGTATGCCGACAACATGCGGCTGGACGATTTCATCGACGAACTTGGCCGCCACCGGCCCGGCCGGCTGGCCTGCGATCCGGCGGTGGCCGGGTTGCGGATTTCCGGTTCGTTCCCCCTGGGCGACACCGACCGCATCCTGGCGGCGGTGGAGCGCGCGCTGCCGGTGCAGGCGCAGCGCTATACGCGGTATTGGGTGACGCTGCGCGCCAGGCCATAGGGCCGTTAGAAAAAAATCTCAGGCGGGACTGTCACTTTCGCGGTTTCGATTGGCATACGGGTGTAGCCCCGACTTTCTTTGCCTGGAACCCCGACCATCATGTCTTTGCCGTTTGCCCCTTCCCATCCCGCCGCGCCGGCCAGCCTGCGCACGAAGGCGTTTGCCGCGCTGGTGCTGGCCGCCCTGGCCGGCGGCGCCCTGGCCCCGCAAGCCGTGCAGGCGCAGGCCGCACCGCCCGCCGCAGCCGGCCGCGTGGTCGATATTCCCGCCGGGCCGCTGGGCGCGGCGCTGGCTGGTTACGCGCAGCAGGCGCGGGTGCTGCTGTCGTTCGACCCCGCCCTGACCGAAGGCCTGCAAAGCACGGGTCTGCAGGGCGCTTACGGCGTCGAGCAGGGTTTCGCCGCGTTGCTGGCCGGTACCCCGCTGGAAGCGTTGCGCCGGGGCGATGGCGATTATCTGCTGCAACGCACGGGCCATCAGGCCACGCAACTGGCGCCGGTGCTGGTGCTGGGCGCGGGCGCCACGACTGAAGGGTCGGGCCTCTACACCGCCGACTGGATGCGCTCGGCCAACGGCCTGGTGCTGTCGCAGCGCGAAACGCCGCAATCGACCAGCGTGCTGACGCGCCAGCAACTGGATGACCGCTCGATCACCAGCGTGCGCGACGTGATGGAAAACGCCACCGGCATGAACGTGCAGCAGGCCGAATCCGAACGCCTGACCTACTATTCGCGCGGTTTTTCGCTGGATACCTTCCAGTTCGACGGTGTGGTCAAGCCGCTGAACGGGCTGTACCAGTTTGGCGACGGCAACCTGGACCCCGTGATCTACGACCACGTGGAAATCATCCGCGGAGCGACCGGCCTGATGAGCGGCACCGGCAATCCGGGCGGCTCGGTCAACTTCATCCGCAAGCGGCCCACGCGTGAATTCCAGGGCATTGCCAAGATCGCGGCCGGCACCGAAGACACCTATCGCGGCGAGATCGACCTGTCCACGCCGTTCAACGACTCCGGCTCGGTGCGCGGCCGCCTGGTGGGCGCCAAGGAGCGCCGCGGCGACACGATGGACCTGTACAAGAAAAAGCGCGACGTGCTGTACGGCATCATCGAGGCGGACGTAGCCGAGGCCACCACGGTCAGCGTCGGCGGCTCGGTGCAGCGCACCCGCCCCAGCGGGATCAGTTGGGGCGGCCTGCCCGCGCTGGACGCCAACGGCAAGCCCATCGATTGGCCCAAGGGCCAGGCCATGGGCGCCAAGTGGTCGCGCTGGGACACCGATTCGCATGAGTATTTCGCCCAGGTCGAGCACGGCTTTGCCAATGGCTGGAATGCGCGCCTGTCGTACACCCGGCTGGAAAACACCTTCAATGCGCCGCTCTTGTTCACGTCCGACGTGCCGCTGACGATCGACGGCTTTTCCTCGCCGCCGCTCTTGCGCAAGTTCAAGGGCGGCAGCGACCAGGACGTGTACGGCGGGTCCATGGACGGCGGCTTTGACGCCTTTGGCCGGCGCCATCAGTTCAACCTGGGCTTTTCGCATTCGGTCATCAAGGCCTGGAACCAGAGCTGGGACACCAGCGACCAGGCCAGCTATCCGATTCCCGACGTGAAGCACTGGACCGGCGACTGGCCCTCGCCCAACTGGGACATCCTGGCGCTGTCGCAGACCCACCGCGACAAGCAGACGGGCGTGTACGGCACGCTGCGCCTGGGGCTGACCGACAGCCTGCACCTGTTGACCGGCGCGCGCTGGACCCGCTGGGAATCCACCGAGACCAGCGGCGGCGTGACCGGCTATTCGCATACGTATTCCGAGGTCACGCCCTACGTCGGCCTGACCTACGACCTGAACGACACCTATACGGCCTACGTCAGCTACACCAACATCTTCCAGCCGCAGATGGTGAAGACGCGGGACTGGAGCATGGCGGGCCCGGCCTATGGCCACAACTACGAGGCCGGCGTGAAGGCCTCGTACCTGGACGGGCGCCTGAACGCGTCGGTGGCGGTGTTCCAGACCGACCAGAAGGACGTGGCCGAGTACGGCGGCTATGACTATGCGCACGACGACGGCTGGTACGACATCCTGGACGGAACCCGCACGCGCGGCTTCGAAGCCGAACTGGCGGGCGAGGTCATGCCGGGCTGGAACGTGTTCCTGGGCTACACCTACCGCCAGTCCAAGGACAATGCCGGCAAGAAGGTACTGACCACCCAGCCCGAACAACTGCTCAAGCTGAGCACCGCCTACCGCCTGCCGGGCGCATGGAACAAGCTGACGGTGGGCGGCGGCGTGCGCTGGCAGAGCCAGACCAGCGCGCAGACCTATTACGGCCTGCAGTCGGGGGCGATCGTGCAGAAGCCCTATGCCTTGTTCGACCTGATGGCGCAGTACAACTTCAGCGACAGGACGCAGGTGCAGTTGAACGTGCGCAACCTGGCGGACAAGAAGTACTACCGCTCGATGGGTTTCTATAACTCGGTGTTCTACGGCGAAGGCCGCAGCGCGCTGGTGACGTTGACGCAGCGCTTCTGAGGCCGCTCCGTTGAGGGCCGCGCGCCGCCAGGCGCGCGACCATGAGGACCGCTGCGGGCCGCCGCCCGAACCGGCCCTGCCGCCTGTCAGCGCCAGTCGCTGGCCAGGCTGAGTTTCGCCAGTTGGTCACGCGTCAGCGTCAGGCTGGCTGCTTTCACCAATTCTTCCAGCTGCGCCAGCGACGTGGCGCTGACGATCGGCGAGGTGATGCCCGGCTGCGCGATCTGCCAGGCCAGCGCCGCCTGCGCGGGCGTGCAGCGGGCGTCTTCGGCCACCTCGTCCAGCGCTTTCAGGATGCGGTAGCCGCGGTCGTTCAGGTAGGTGTCGACGATCTTCTTGCCGCGCGCGCTCTTGCCGACGTCGGCCGGGCTGCGGTACTTGCCGCTGAGAAAGCCGCTGGCCAGCGCGTAGTAGTTGATGGTGCCCATGTCCTGCGCTTTCACCAGCGCCTGCAAGCCGGCCTCGAAGGGCTCGCGGCTGTACAGGTTGTATTCGGGCTGGATGCTTTCGTAGCGCGGCAGGTTATGCCGTTCGGCCGCGATCAGGGCTTCTGACAGGCGCACCGGCGTGTAGTTGGAGGCGCCGATGGCGCGCACCTTGCCGGCTTCGATCAGTTTGGCGTATTCGCCCAAGGTGTCGGTCAGCGGGGTGTCGGGGTCGTCCTTGTGCGACTGGTACAGGTCGACGTGATCGGTCTGCAGCCGCGCCAGCGAGGCGTCGATCGACCGCCGGATGTACGCCGGCGCCAGGCCCTTGGCGTCCGGGCCCATTTCCATGCCGACCTTGGTGGCGATCAGGATCTTGTCGCGCTTGCCCGAGCGCTTGAGCCATTTGCCGATCAGGGCTTCGGATTCGCCGCCCTGGTTGCCGGGCACCCAGCGCGAATACACGTCGGCCGTGTCGATGAAGTTCAGGCCCGCGTCAACCAGGGCGTCCAGCAGCGAGAACGTGCCGGCCTCGTCGACGGTCCAGCCGAAGACGTTGCCGCCGAAAGTCAGGGGAGGGATCTGCAGGCCGGAACGGCCCAATGCGCGTTTGATCATGGTAAGGCCTTTGGGTGGCGCCAATCAGGTACCGCGACGACTATGTCGCGGATGTCGTGTCGCGCGGGGGCGGCGCTTTTAGTATATTGGCGCCGCTCGCCCCGGCATGGGGCAGGCGTGCTGCGCATGCACCATTTCAGGGATTCCCCCCAAGTTAATTTGTATTGCGACACGTTAGACTATACGGCTTTACGGCTGGACCGGAACCGCAGGGAAGCCTGCGGTACAGCCGTAACAATGAACAAATACCAAGGGTTCAAGGAGCTTATCTATGCTGATCGGGAAAAAACATTTTCTGACGGTTGGCGCCATGGCGCTGGCGATGGCTATCGCCGCGCCCGTGTCGGCGCAGCAGAAGTCGGTGGCGGTCACCGCCATCGTCGAGCATCCGGCGCTGGATGCCGTGCGTGACGGGGTGCAGGACGCCCTGAAGGCCGCCGGCTACGAGCCGGGCAAGAACCTGAAGTGGCAGTACCAGAGCGCGCAGGGCAATAACGGCACCGCCGCCCAGATCGCCCGCAAGTTCGTCGGCGACAAGCCCGACGCCATCGTTGCCATTGCCACCCCGTCGGCCCAGGCCGTCGTGGCCGCCACCAAGGACGTGCCGGTGGTGTATTCCGCCGTGACCGATCCGGTTGCGGCCCAGCTCGTGTCCAGCATGGACGCCTCGGGCACCAACGTGACGGGCGTGTCGGATCTGCTGGCGCTGGACAAGCAGGTCGACCTGATCAAGAAGATCGTTCCCAACGCCAAGCGCGTCGGCATCGTCTACAACCCGGGCGAGGCCAACTCGGTCGTGGTGGTCAAGAAGCTGCAGGAAATCCTGCCCAAGTCGGGCATGAGCCTGGTCGAAGCCGCCGCCCCGCGTTCGGTCGACGTGGCGTCCGCCGCGCGCAGCCTGATCGGCAAGGTCGACGTCATCTACACCAACACCGACAACAACGTGGTCTCGGCCTACGAGTCGCTGGTGAAGGTCGGCAACGACGCCAAGATCCCCCTGATCGCCTCGGATACCGACAGCGTCAAGCGCGGTGGCATCGCCGCCCTGGGCATCAACTACCGCGACCTGGGCGTGCAGACGGGCAAGGTGGTGGTGCGCATCCTGAAGGGCGAAAAGCCCGGCGCCATCCCGTCCGAAACCATCAACAAGCTCGAGCTCTACGTGAACCCGGGCGCGGCCGCCAAGCAAGGCGTGACGCTGTCCGACGCGGTCATCAAGTCGGCCGCGGTGGTCGTGAAGTAAAGTATCGGCTGGTTCGCCCCGCTCGTGCCTACCCGGCGCGAGCGGGGCTTGTTTTTATCTTGTTTTCTTGTTTGCCCGGCCGACAGGCGGGGTCCACAGGGCGGCAGCATCCACAAGGTGCGCGCGGCCCGGCGCGATGGCGTTGGTCTTGAACGGCATGTCGGCTGCTGGCCGCCACGCTGCGTTTTGCTCCCCCGGAGCGTCCATCAAGCAGCCCGCTTGCGGCCCTGGCCGCCAAGCCTGGCGACGCCTTGGCAGGAATCGAGAGAAAATCACGCGGCAAGAAACGTTTATTGCAAAAGCTCGGGTAAAACTGATGCCGAAACGCAAGAAGTTGGACGTTTCAAATCTCTAATATGCTCGTTCCTTACCTGATTGGATTTGACCCATGTCATTGTTCTCGTTGTTAGGCGCACTGGAGATCGGCCTGATCTTCAGCCTGGTGGCCTTGGGCGTGTTTATCTCCTTTCGCCTGCTGCGCTTCCCGGACCTGACCGTTGACGGCAGCTTTCCGCTGGGCGGCGCCGTCTGTGCCACGCTGATCGCCTCGGGCACCGACCCGTTCGTCGCCACCATCGCGGCCACCTTTGCCGGCGCGGCTGCCGGACTGGTCACCGGCTGGCTCAACGTCAAGCTCAAGATCATGGATCTGCTGGCCAGTATCCTGATGATGATTGCGCTGTACTCCGTGAACCTGCGCATCATGGGCAAGCCCAACGTGCCGCTGATCACCGAACCCACCGTCTTCACCATCCTGCAGCCGGGCTGGCTGTCGGACTACGTGGCGCGGCCCCTGATCCTGGTGGTCATCGTGGTGCTGGCCAAGCTGGCGCTGGACTGGTTCTTCGCCACCCAGACGGGTCTCGCGGTGCGCGCCACCGGCTCGAACGGCCGCATGGCCCGCGCCCAGGGCGTGAACACCGGCCGCATGATCCTGTTCGGCATGGCGCTGTCCAACGCGCTGGTCGCCATGGCCGGCGCGCTGTTCGCGCAGACCCAGGGCGGGTCCGACATTTCCATGGGCATCGGCACCATCGTCATCGGCCTGGCCGCCGTGATCGTGGGCGAAAGCATCCTGCCGTCGCGCAAGCTGGTGCTGGCCACGCTGGCCGTCATCATCGGCGCCATCGTCTACCGCTTCTTCATCGCGTTGGCTCTCAACAGCGATTTCATCGGCCTGAAGGCGCAAGACCTGAACCTCGTCACCGCGGTCCTGGTCACCATCGCCCTGGTCATCCCCATGCTCAAGCGCCGGTTCCTCGGCAAGAAGGGGCGCTGATATGCTGTCCGCAAAAGACCTCAAGATCACTTTCAACGCGGGCACGCCGATCGAAACGCGCGCGCTGCGCGGCCTGTCGCTCGACATTCCCGAAGGCCAGTTCGTCACGGTCATCGGCTCGAACGGCGCGGGCAAGTCGACCTTCCTGAACGCCGTGTCGGGTGACCTGCCCATCGATTCGGGCAAGATCGAAATCAACGGCGTGGACGTCACGCGCCAGCCCGTCTGGGCCCGCGCCGGCCGCGTGGCCCGCGTGTTCCAGGACCCCATGGCCGGCACCTGCGAAGACCTGACCATCGAAGAGAACATGGCGCTGGCGCAGCTGCGTGGCGCGCGTCGCGGCTATGGCCGTGCCGTCAAGGCCTCGATGAAGGACGGTTTCCGCGAACGCCTGGCCACGCTGGGCCTGGGCCTGGAAAGCCGCCTGGCCGACCGCATCGGCCTGTTGTCGGGCGGCCAGCGCCAGGCCGTGAGCCTGCTGATGGCCGCGCTGCAGCCTTCGCGCATCCTGCTGCTGGACGAGCACACCGCCGCGCTCGACCCGCGCACCGCCGACTTCGTGCTGCAACTGACGGCGCGCATCGTGGCCGAAAACAAGCTGACCACCATGATGGTCACGCACAGCATGCGCCAGGCGCTGGACGTGGGCGACCGCACGGTGATGCTGCACCAGGGCCAGGTGGTGCTGGACGTGTCCGGCGACGAGCGCCGCGGCATGGACGTGCCTGATCTGCTGGCCATGTTCGAGCGTGTGCGCGGCGAAAAGCTGTCGGACGACGCCTTGTTGCTCGGCTGACCGTCGCGCCGACCCGGTCGGCAAAACGCCCGCTGCAAGCCTCGACCCGAGGCC